>JAEYAR010000202.1 GCA_023404715.1 Bacillota bacterium
ATGGGCATCGCTTTCGTCATTATGACGGGGGAGATCGACGTCTCCGTGGGCGCGACGATGGGGATGTCTGCTGCGGTCTCGGCGACGATGATCCGAGATGGGGCGCCCTGGGCCCTGGCGGTTGGCGCAGCGCTGTTGATCGGCGTTACGGTGGGCCTGATCAACGGCTTTGGTGTAACGGTGATCGGCATCCCTTCGATCATCATGACGCTGGGGATCAACGGCATCGTGCGCGGGCTCATATATGTCTATACGGGCGGCAAGTGGGTCGAAAACCTGCCGTATGCGTTTAAGGCGCTTTCGCAAGCGAGCTTAGGGCAAGCGACATATTTCTATCTTGCGGCGCTGCTCGCGATGGCCGCCATCCACCTGTTGCTCACCCAGACGCGGCGGGGGCGCTACATCGCGGCGGTCGGCGACAACGCCGGCGGCGCAACGCTGCTGGGCATTCCGGTGACCGGCACGAAGATCGCCTCGTTTGTGCTTTGCGGGGCGGCCGCCTCTGTCGGCGGCATCCTGTACGCCAGCCGTGTTGGCTTTGTGACGCCGACGGCGGGCAGCGGGTATGAGATGAAGGTCATCGCGGCATGCGTGCTGGGCGGTATCAGCCTATCCGGCGGCGTGGGTTCGGTCATCGGCGCGTCGGTCGGTGCGGCGATCATGGCTTCCATCAGCCGCGTGCTCGTTTTCCTCGGTTTTTCATCCGATTACGACGATACGATCACCGGCATCCTGCTGATCACCATCGTGGTATGCGATGCTTTGCTGCAGCATAGGGCGGCGGTCAAAGCGCGCAGGGTGCGGCTGGCCGCAAAGACGGCAAACTCCGGGGCAAAGGGGGCTGCGGCGCATTGAAACGGCTCAAAAAGACGCTATGCCGCTGGGAGACGTTCCTCGTCATCCTGCTGTTGCTCGAAATTGTGGTGTTTGGCAGCATCAACCCCAAGTTCCTAAAGCCCCGCGTGTTGCTGGGCAGTATCAACGACTTTATGTCCATCTGCATCATCTCCCTGTTTGTCACGTTCGTCCTGATCACAGGCGGCATGGATATTCAGGCGGGATCGATCGTGGGGCTGACCTCGATTTCAATCGGCGTATTATGGAACGATGTAGGCATGAATATATGGGTCGCCTGCGCGGTCGGGCTGGTGATCGGGGCGTTGTGCGGCACGTTGTCTGGGTTCTTTGTGGCCTATGCGGATGTACAACCCATGGTGGTCACGCTGGGCGGGTCCTTTCTTTATTCCGGCCTGGCCTTGGCGGTGACGAACCTGTCGGCGACGGAATCGTATAAGGGCATCAGCGGGTTCCCAGAGGCGTTTACGCGGCTGGCGAAGGGGCGCATCTTCAAGATCGTTCCGTATCAGCTGCTGATCTTTCTGGCGCTGATCATCCTTGCGTATATACTGCTGCACCGCACGACATATGGGCGCAAGGTATTTCTTTGCGGCGTCAATCGCCATGCGGCGGAATACTGCGGCATCAAGACAAAGCTGATCACCATGAGCACGTATACGCTTTCCGGCATGAGCGCATCGCTCGCCGGCATTCTGCTCACGGCTTATCTGGGCACGTCTAAGGCGGACTTGGGCAAGGAGCTGACGCTGCCGATCATCACCGCCGTCGTGCTGGGCGGCACGTCCAACCTCGGCGGGGCGGGCAGCGTGATCGGCACGGCGCTGGCCGCGCTCGTCATCGGCATTCTACGCTTCGGCATGTCGATGGCGGGCGTCAATACGCAGTACCTGGACATCCCGGTCGGCATTTTGCTGGTCGTCTCCGTAGCGCTGCGCTTTGCGCTCGGCAATCCCAAGGTCGCCGCGCGCCTGCACAAGCTGCGCAGGAAGGTCGGCTCTCCCTCGAAGGACGAGGTGCATGTGTAAATAACTGCGCGGGCGCAGGGGCTGCGCGGTTAAATAAAGTAGGAGGGTTTCTCTATGAAAAAGTTTCTCGCTGTCATGATGGCTTGCATGCTGCTCGTCGCCTGCAGCGCTTCCGCTCTGGCGGCCGATATCACGGTCGTCTTCGTCCCGAAGTTGACGGGCAACGCGTTCTTTGAATCCGCCAACGACGGCGCGCAGGAGTTTGCCGCCAAGATCGAAGGCATGACCGTCAAGTATGACGGCAACCCCGAGGCCTCCATCGCCAATCAGGTTACTGTCATCAACAATGCGATTCAGCAGGGCGCCGACGCGCTGTGCGTATCCTCTGTGGATGCGACCGGCCTGGACGACGCGATGCGCGAGGCGAAAGAAGCGGGACTGGCCGTCGTCACGTGGGATTCCGACGTGTCCGGCGACTGCCGCACGGTCATGGTTTCCCAGGGCACGCCCGAGCAGCTCGGACAGATGCTGGCCGACATGCTGGCCGACTCCTTAAAGAGCCGCGGCAAGGACCCCGAAAAGGACGAGATTAAGTATTGCTGGCATTACTCCCAGGCGACCGTGGCGGATCAGAACAGCTGGCAGGTCGCAGGCGAGGCCTACATCGCGGAAAAGTATCCCAACTGGGTCAACGTCGCGCCGGACAACTACTACTCCATGCAGGATGCCGAGAAGGCCATCAGCGTGGGCGAGTCAGTCCTGACCGCGCATGCGGATCTGGACGGCATCATCTGCAACGATTCGACGGCGCTGCCGGGCCAATGCCAAGCGGCGCAGAACCTGGGGCTGACAAAGGACGATATTTCGATCACGGGCTTCGCGTCCCCGAACTCTATGAAGGATTATTGCCGCGCGGGCATCCTCGAACGCTGGGGCCTTTGGGATTGCAAGGTGCAGGGCGCGCTGGGCTGCTACCTGGCATACTACATCGCCTCCGGCAATGACGTGAAGGTCGGAGACAAGATCGAGGTTCCGGAAATCGGCACGGTCGAAGTCATGCCCAACACGGTTCTGGATCCCAACGCATATACGGCGGAGGATTCGGGCGTCGTATTGCTGCCGGAGCGCACCGTGTTTACCGCGGAGAATATGGACGACTACAATTTCTGATATTCTGCGGATTTCAGAAGGAAAAAACGAAGTATGGCTGCGGTCCTGCGCCGCAGTCATACTTCGCGTATGGCTTGAAAGCAGAAAACAGGAGGAATTGAGATGGCAGATAAAGAAGGATTGAAGGTCGCAAAGGACTATCATATAAGCGAGCCCTTCGCCAATCAGGGGGCTTTTCACGTCAAGGGCGCGGATTGCCTGGATTGGGGCATGAAAAAGCACTTATCCAATATCTTTGATCCCGTCAGCGGCAATACCGTCATGTTCGCGTTCGATCATGGGTACTTCATGGGTTCTACGGCGGGCCTGGAACGCCTAGACTTGGTGGTGCCCCGGCTCATGCCCCATGTGGACGTGCTGATGGGCACGCGGGGCGCGCTGCGCACCTGCATCCCGCCCGCATGCCGCAAGGCCGTCGCCCTGCGCGTTTCGTCGGGCTCTTCCATGCTCGACGACGACCTGAGCCACGAGGTGCTGGCGGTGGACATCGAGGATGCGATTCGCATGAACGCGGACTGCATTGCCGTACAGACGTTTATCGGCGCCGACGGACAGCTTTCCAGCATCGACAACCTCTCCCGCGCGATCAACGCGGGCCTGCGTTATAGCATTCCTACGCTGGGCGTCGTGGCCGTGGGCAAGCAGATGGAGCGCACAGACCGCTTCTTTAAGCTGGCGACGCGCATCGTCGCAGAGATGGGCGCGAACATCATCAAGACCTATTACTGCGACAACTTTGAGGAGGTCGTCGCGGCCTGCCCGGTGCCGATCGTCGTGGCGGGCGGCAAGAAGCTGCCGGAAGAGGAAGCGCTGACGCTGGCCTATCGCTCCATAGCGGGCGGTGCGCGCGGGCTGGATATGGGACGAAACATCTTCCAAAGCGAGCACCCCGAGCAGATGGCGCAGGCGATCCGCAAGATCGTCCACGAAGGCTTTACGGATAAGGAAGCCTATGCGTTTTATAGGGAAGAAATCAACAAAAGAGGATAGAGACGAACAGTCTCGGGCTACGGGCGCTTCTAAAATGAGGGGGCGCCCGGTTTTGCATAGAAAGAGGATAGAGGGAAAGAAGTCATCGCGCATCTTGCGATTTACCTGGCGTATCTATTGAATGAGCCGCGATGCAAATGGATCGGGATTACGACGCTTTGCGGTCGTGCTCGTCGGGATCGGCTTGGAGCGCTGGACTCGTCATCAGCGGCTGGAACGACAAGGCGCCCGCGTGTAAGCCCGTTGAATTCACTTTCCGCGTCATTCGATGCCGGGAACGCGCTTTGCGTAAAAAGCGCTGGGACTCAGGCCGTACTGGGCTTTGAACGAACGAAAAAAGCTGCTGTAATCCGCGAAGCCGCACGAGCGATAGACGCCGCTGGGCGGCGTGCCGTCAAAGAGCATTTGTCGTGCGATCAGCAGCCGCTTTTGCGTGATGTAGCGATACACCGACGTACCGACGGCGGCCTTAAAGGCATGACAGAGGTGATATTTCCCGACGTAGAATCGGGCGGAGAGGTCCCCTAGGGATAGGGGCTCGCCGTAATGGACGCTTATATATTCGAGGACGGGCGCGATGGTGGGGTCGCAGGGCGTGGGGGCCGGCGCGCGGCGCTTATCCGCAAACAGGCGGTTGACGAGCACAAGCAGCTCGAGTAGACAACAGTGCGCGGCGATGTCGCTGCCATAAGCGTCGTGCGCGGACTCTTCCTGCAAGCGCTCCATCAACCCCGTGATGAGCGGCCGGGATGCCGCATCCGGGCGCAGCAGATTGGTGCGCGCGGGATCTTGCGCGTCAAAGCACGCCTGAAGGTTGGTGCGCTCGGTGGAGAGGCTCTTCATAAAGGCGCGGCTCATCCACAGCACGATGCGCTCGTAGGGCGCGTGATCGGGCCGGATAAGGGGCTGGTGCAGCTCGCTTGGGGAGATGAGCAGCAGATCGCCCGGTTGCAGGCGATAATTCCGGCTCTCGACGATGTAGCTGACGTCGCCGGAGAGAAACAGATAGAGCTCATAAAAGTCGTGATGGTGGAGCGCCACCGCGGATAGATAGCTGTCGCAGTAACGGAAGACCTCAAAGGGGCATTCGAGCATGTGCTGGCGTGCGGTAAAGGGCTGCGGCCTACGCGCCACGTGCGTCTCCTCCTTCTCGCCGATGTCGTTGTGAGCATCATACGGCAAAATCGCAAGATTTGCAATGCACTGGGCAAAGAAAGCGCTGGAAATTGCATTTCGCGCGCGGTATAATGCTCTTATACAAACATAGGAGGTTGACCGCCGATGAAAATGTCATTCCGCTGGTATGGCGAGACGGACCCGGTTACGCTGAGCTACATCCGCCAGATTCCGGGCATGCGCAGCGTCGTGAGCGCGGTGTACGACGTAAAACCGGGCGAGGTGTGGCCGGAGGAGAGCATCGCCCGCCTGCAAAAGAGCTGCGCGGACGCGGGCCTCGTCTTCGACGTGGTGGAAAGCATCCCGGTGCACGAGGATATCAAGCTCGGACGAAAGACGCGCGAGCATTACATCGACGTCTACAAAGAAAACATCCGCCGCGTGGCGAAATACGGCGTAAAGTGCGTATGCTACAATTTTATGCCGGTCTTTGACTGGACGCGCACGCAGCTCGACAAGGTGGGCGCGGACGGCTCGACGAGCCTGGTCATGTACATGGATCAGCTGCGCGGGCTGGATCCCCTCAAGGACGGCCTGTCCCTGCCCGGGTGGGATTCGAGCTATGAGACGGACGAGATGAAGGCGCTCTTCGCGGC
This sequence comes from Bacillota bacterium, assembly GCA_023404715.1. GTDB lineage: Bacteria > Bacillota > Clostridia > Christensenellales > Aristaeellaceae > Beduinella. The sequence continues at coordinate 5,756 of JAEYAR010000202.1, forward strand.
TTATGCAAAGGTGGGTGAAGATGGCCTTTGGCAAAACCTTGAGTATTTCTTAAAGGCGGTCATCCCCGTGGCAGAGGAATGCGGCGTGATGATGGCGATCCACCCCGACGACCCGCCCTACCCGATCTTCGGCCTGCCGCGCATCATCACATGCGAGGCAAATCTCGACCGCTTCCTGAAAATCGTGGACAGCCCGGTAAACGGCCTTACGCTTTGCACCGGCAGCCTGGGCTGCGCGAGCAGCAACGACGTCGTAGGGATGGTGCGAAAATACAGCGCCATGGGCCGCATCCACTTCATGCATATCCGCAACGTGATGAATATGGAAGACGGCAGCTTTGAGGAACGCGCGCACTTATCCGCCTGCGGCAGCCTGGACATGTACGAGATCGTCCGCGCGCTGGTAGAGACAGGATTTGACGGCTACGTCCGGCCGGATCACGGGCGCATGATCTGGGGCGAGACCGGCAAGCCGGGCTATGGCCTGTACGACCGCGCGCTGGGCGCGGCGTACTTGAACGGCCTGTTCGAGGCCTGCGAAAAGGCAGCGCGCAAATAAGAGAATGAGGAGCGGTTGACCATGAACAAAAACCCCATCAATACGGATCTGACCGGCAAGGTTGCGGTCGTCACGGGCGCGGGCGGCGTGCTGTGCAGCGCGTTTGCCAAGGTGCTCGCACGCGCGGGCGCGAAGGTCGCGCTGCTGGATCTGAACGAGGAAGCGGCGGCGGGCTTTGCCGCCGAGATCGTGCAGGAGGGCGGAACGGCCAGGGCCTATCAGTGCAACGTGCTGGATAAAGACGTCTGCGCGGCGGTGGCCGGGCAGGTGCGGGACGATCTGGGCCCCTGCGACGTGCTGATCAACGGCGCGGGCGGCAACAACCCGCGCGCGACGACGGATAAGGAGTACTACGAGCAGGGCGATTTGGATGCGGACACGAAGAGCTTCTTCGACCTGGACGCCTCGGGCGTGGAGTTCGTATTCAACCTGAACTTCCTGGGCACGCTGCTGCCCACGCAGGCGTTCGCGGCGCAGATGGTCGGCCGCAAGGGCTGCTCCATCGTCAACGTCAGCTCTATGAACGCCTTCTGCCCGTTGACGAAGATTCCCGCCTATTCCGGCGCAAAAGCGGCGGTTTCTAACTTTACCCAGTGGCTTGCCGTGCACTTCTCCAGGGCGGGCATTC
>JAEYAR010000211.1 GCA_023404715.1 Bacillota bacterium
GCGCCGGAGCTTTTGCTCCGGCGCAGATACCGCCAGGCCGGCGCCGCGAATGCGCGCCGGCCTGGCGGTATCTGCGATGAGGCGGAAATCCGAAATCCACGCCCGGGATACCGGACGGCAGCCCCAAGCGGATAGGAGAGATACAGGCATGGGCAGATTCCCCAAGGATTCGCTGGTACGTAAGATGATGCTGTGGTTTATGCTCGTCATCCTCGTGCCGACCGTCGTCCTCTCCGTGTTTTTGTACGCCACGGCCGCGCGCAGGTATTACGATACGCTGGTAGAAGACGACTACGCCATGCTTCGCATGGCGGGCGAAAACATACAGAGCAACGCGGCGATGGTAGAGAACATCATGGAGGTGCTTTCTTTTAACCGGGACGTCCTAAAGCTTTTAACGGACGACAAGCAGAGCCAATATAGCCGGGTGATCGCGCAGCAATACGACGTATACGATGCGATTGCGCAATCCAGGGCCTTCCTGTCGCCGCTGGAGGCGAACATCGTGCTCTTTGCGAAGGATGAGCGCGTGCCGGTCAGCTACTGGTACCTTTTGAACATCGAAAGCGCCCTGGACACGCCGGACTATCAGGCGTTTATCCAGAGCGGAAAAAACGACGCATGGGTAGGCACGGGCATGATCTATCCCGAAAGCACGGTCATCTTTTCTGAAAGCAACCGCGAAATGTTTCTCTATTATCGCAAGATCGTTTCAGGCCTCGGGCGCAGCGTGGGCGCGCTCAAATGCGGCGTCGCCAAGGACAAGCTCTTTTCGGCGGCGGAAATGGAGAACCTGGAAGGCGACGTCTACGCGATCTGCGCGGAGGAGGTCGTCTTTCAAAGCGCGCATGCGCCTGCACTGGAGGCAGGGGTGGACCTTGCCAAGCGACGGCAGACGCTCGGCGGCAAGCTCTATCTGAGCCATTACGTCGAGGGCCTGGACGTGTATCTGCTGATGCGGGTGGACGACCGGCGTATGATGCGACAGGCGCTGCAAAGCGGCCTGCCGCAGCTGCTGGCCGCGCTGGCGAGCAGCCTGTTCATCCTGCTGGCGACGCGCACCTTTTTGCGCTCCATTCAAAAACGGCTGGATCAGGCGGTGGCGTTTACCCGGCAGGTGCGGGGCGGCGACCTGAACATCGCCTTCCCGGACCCGGGCGACAGCGAGATCGGCCAGCTGATCGAATCCTTCAACGCGCTCCTTTGCCAGCTGCAGAAAGAGGCGCAGGAGCGCATCAAGCATGAAAAAGCGGAAAAGCGCGCCCTGCGGCTCGCGCTGCAATATCAGGTGAATCCCCATTTCCTTTTCAATACGCTGAACTGGATTCAAATGACGGCGGAGCTGGGCGCGGAGCGGGAGCTACTCTCGCAGGCGATCACGCTGCTGGGCAGGCTGCTGCGCTATAACCTGAACGAGCAGGCCACGGCCACGCTGGAGGAGGAAATGGACAACACCCGAAATTACGTGCAGCTTATGAACATGCGAAAGCACGACATCGTATCGCTCTCATTTGAGATGGAAAACCTACCGGACGACATGCTGCTCATCCGCTTTCTCTTCCAGCCCATCTGCGAAAACGCCATCCAGCACGGCATCGTCGGGGATAAGCAGCTGCACATCCGCATCCGCGGATCGATCGAAGGGGAATGGGCGCGCTTTGAGATCGAAAACGACGGAGCGATGATCTCTGAGGCGAAGCTGAGCAGCCTCGACCTTTACAGCAAGGAAGCGCAGCAAAGAGGAGGCGTCGGGCTGGCGAACGTCTATGCGCGGATTCGCCTGTTATACGGCGAGGACGCCGGACTGACGGTTACATCACGCCCCGGACAGACCCGCGTTTGCGTGGCGTATCGATACAAACAGGAGGACGTAAAGGTATGAGGCTGTTGATCGTAGACGACGACGAGCTGACGTGCCGCGGCATGCAGGCGCGCATTCAGATGATGCGTTTTACACAGTTGCAGGCGATAGACATCGCCTTCTCCGCGGAAGAGGCCCTCAGCTTCGCGCAGGCGTACCGGGTGGATATCCTGCTGACCGACGTCAAGATGGTCGACATGAACGGGCTGGAGCTGATTCGGGAGGTAAAGAAGGCGAACCCGCTTCTTTGCAGCATCATCATGACGGCCTACGCCAACTTTGAATACGCGCATCAGGCGATCAAGCTCGGCGTGCTGGACTTTTTGCTCAAGCCCTTCAGCAAGGAAGAGATGCAGCAGACGCTGAAAAAGGTCATCGAGCAGGCGGCTTCGATGCGCGGGACGGAGGAAGGGACGCAGGACGCGGAGATCAGCCCCGCGAGCGATCCCATCGCCTGGGCGCAAAGCTACGTGCGCAAGCACCTGGATCAGGACATCAACATGTCCCTGGTGGCCAACAAGCTAAACCTCAGCTACAGCTATTTCAGCAAGCTCTTCAAGCAGCAGACCGGCCAAAGCTTTTCCGCATACATCACCGATGAAAAGATGAAGATGGCGGGTAACATGCTGAAAGCGGGGAGGAAGACGCACGAGGTAGCCCTCAGCCTCAGCTACCACACGCCGCAGAACTTTAACCGCGCCTTTATGCGCTATTGGAACTGCACGCCGGGCGAATACCGTAAAAGGGCGGTTCGCGCACAAAAGGGGAAGTAGTCAGGCAGGCGCGTTCTGCACGCGCCCGCTCCGTTTTGCGCCCCAAGATATCGGCGGTGTATAAAATCCCTGGCTACTTTGAATGTATGACCGGCAGAATATCGCCCGGACGATAGGCGACGTGATAATCCATCGGCGTTCCAATACGCAGCTGTGTGATTTCCGTTGCGTTCAAAATCTTCTTCCATCGGCGGTTCCCCGTGATCTCATCGAACACCAATTCGTCGGTCGTCGTGCTTTCTATATGCATCAGCTTTCCATCCTGGAACCTGATAAAGTTAAATGTATCCACCGTGTTCGCCTCAACAGGGGCGAACATCTGCGGCCATGCAGAAATATGGGGCGTCAGGTAAAACACGCCTGCGTCGTCACCGAGACCGAAGCCAAAACCATAGCCATTATAGCCATGCCGGCCCTCGGAGGCATACTCAAAGACGAGCAATCCGTCGTCGTTCACAGATACTTTATATTGCTGGGGCACGTATTCTTGATAATCAACGTACATTTTGTATCGCGCGTAAGCCACCCCGCCCGCAAGCAACCCAACGGCCACGACCAGCATCACGAAAGTCATGATCATGCGCCGCCAAGAAAGAACCCTGCGCACTTTATAGCATAGCTGAATGAATTTTTCGTCGCTTTCATCGATCTTTTCATGCCTGATTTCTGTGCGCATGTCGTCCATGACGCGCTTGCATTCCGAACATTCGGTCAGATGCGCTTCAACCAGCTTTCGCGTCGCGTCGCTGGATACATCGTCGATTACCAGCGGCAAGAGGTCGCGCACGATGCCACACTGATCTTTATTTGTCATGACCGTCTTCCTCCCTAATCTGAATTTGCAATTCGCACTTTGCCCGGTAAAACGTCACACGCGCCCAGTTTTCGGTCTTGGAAAACAAAGAAGCGATCTGTGAGAACTTCAATTCGCCGAACACCCTGAGGGAGAATACCTCGCGATAAGGCTCGCTTAGCGCGTGCAGAAGCCGGTGGATTTGCATGACCTGATCATTCCTGAGCAGCAAGTCATCGATGGAACAGGTGTTTCTATCTAAAAAGGGCGAATCAGGTGCGACCGCTTGCTCGCGATTTCGCTGGGTATTGTTCAAATACTCGTTCGTCGCGATGCTGCACAGCCAAGTGGCGGGATCACTACGGCCTTGGAAGCTGTCTATACGCTTCAGCGCCTTAAAGAACGTTTGTTGCGTCAGTTCGTCCGCAGCTTGGTGATTTCGCGTCAAGGATAGTGCAAAATGATATACACGTTCAAAGTACTGGTTGAACAGATCTTCAAATGCCTGCATTTTCTCCCCCCTTTATCGGTTAGACACATGAATATGGAAAACGTTACAACAGGAATACCGCAAAATATAAAATGGCTCCCGCCTTCGAGCGAGAACCGCAGACCGTCGAAAAACCTATCGAGGCCAGACGAACCCAAAGCCGTCTGCAAGACTGCAATCGTAAACTCGACAAAGTGGCAGACGCCACTTTGTCGACACGCAGTGTCTCCCGCCTTCGAGCGAGAACCGTTTTTTACAAGTGGATCACGGCAACTTGGAAAACACCTCGCCGATCGGATCGCGCAGGATGAGGCCGGCGCGTCCGTCCTTGGGCGTGGCGCTCTTGTTGACGAGCACGAGGTTCTCGCCGCGATATAAATCCACAAAGCTAGCGGCGGGGTAGACGGTGAGCGACGTGCCGCCGACGATGAGCAGGTCCGCGCCCTGTATGGCCGCTATGGCGCGTTCGATGGTCGCGGGGTCGAGCGATTCCTCGTAGAGCACGACGTCGGGCTTGACGATGCCGCCGCAGGGGCAGCGCGGCACGCCCTCGCTCTCCTGTAAAAAGGAGAGCGGGAAAGCGCGGGCGCAGCGCATGCAATGGTTGCGGTGGACGCTGCCGTGCAGCTCGAGCACATTGCGACTGCCGGCGGCCTGATGCAGGCCGTCGATATTCTGTGTGACGACCGCCGTGAGCTTCCCCTCGCGCTCCCATTGCGCGAGCTTCAGGTGCGCCGCATTGGGTCGCTTGCCCGAAAAGAGCATCTTATCGCGATAAAAACGAAAGAATTCCTCTGTATGGCGGGTAAAGAAGGTGTGGCTGAGGATCGTCTCGGGCGAATAGTCGTAGTGCGCGCTGTACAGGCCGTCGACGCTGCGAAAATCAGGGATGCCGCTCTCGGTGGAGACGCCCGCGCCGCCGAAAAAGACGATGGCGCGGCTATCCTCCACCCAGGATTTGAACGTATCGAGGGCGCCAGGCATGATCAGGACCTCACTTTTCATCTTTTTGCGGCCGCTTGCAGCCGCCGCGATAGGGGCACGCGCCGCAGGTGCCGCCGCAGCGCCCCTTGCCGCGCCGGATCGCGCGTAGGGCGAAGAAGAGGCAGACGCCCACCAGGGCGAGGATGAGCACGTCGATCAGGTTCATGTAAGCCCCCTAAAAAAATATAGCGGCGATGCGGTAAACGGCGAAGGCGACGAGCCATGCGATACAGCACTGCATCAGCGCGACGTAGACCGCGGCCATGCGCGAGTGCATCTCGCGGCGCACAGCGGCGATGGCGGCGACGCAGGGCGTGTACAGCAGGGTAAACGTGAGGAAGCTGAAGGCCGTCAGCGGCGTGAAGAGCGCGGCGAGCGCCGGGCCCAGATTCGCGATGCTGGTGCCGGTGAGGACGGCCAGGGTGCTGACGACCGCCTCCTTGGCGGTAAAGCCGGTGATCAACGCCGTGGAGACGCGCCAGTCGCTGAAGCCCAGCGGCGCGAAGACGGGGGAAATGAACTGCCCCAGCGCGGCCAGCAGGCTCGCAGAGCTATCCGCGACGACGTTGAGACGCATGTCGAACGTCTGTAAAAACCAGATGATGAGCGTCGCCGCGAAAATGACGGTGAAGGCGCGCTCGATAAAATCCCGCGCCTTATCCCACATGAGCAGGGCGACGGACTTGAGCGAGGGGAAGCGGTAGTTGGGCAGCTCCATGACGAACGGGACGGGGTTGCCGCGAAACGCCGTGCTCTTAAAGAGCAGGCCTACGAGCACGCCCACGACCATGCCCATGGCGTAAAGGGAAATCATCACGAGCGCCTCGCGCCCCGGGAAGAAGGCGGCGGAAAACACCGCGTAAATCGGCAGCTTGGCGCTGCAGCTCATGAAAGGCGTGAGCAGAATGGTCATCTTGCGGTCGCGCTCGCTGGAAAGCGTGCGCGTAGCCATGATCGCGGGCACCGAGCAGCCAAAGCCGATCAGCATCGGCACGAAGCTGCGGCCCGACAGGCCGATCTTGCGCAGCAGCTTATCCATCACGAAGGCCACGCGCGCCATGTAACCGCTGTCCTCTAAGATGGAGAGGAAGAAGAAGAGCGTGACGATGATGGGCAGGAACGAGAGCACGCTGCCCACGCCTGCGAAGATGCCGTCGATCACGAGGCTGTGCACCACGGGGTTGAGGCCGTAAGCGGCGAGCGCGCCGTCGACCCAGCCCGTCAGGCTGTCGATACCCAGGCTGAGCAGGTCGCTCAGCGCCGAGCCGATGACGCCAAACGTGAGATAGAAGACGAGCAGCATGATGCAAAGGAAGATCGGGATGGCGAGCACCTTGTTCGTGAGCACGTTGTCGATCGCGACGCTGCGCCGGTGCTCACGGCTTTCGTGACACTTTTCGACCGCCTTTTGGCATAGCTGCTCGATGAACGTATAGCGCATATCGGCCATGGCGGCGTTGCGGTCCAGCCCCACGTCCGCCTCCATCTCGCTGATGCTATGTTCGAGCATATCCCGCTCGTTCTCATTGAGCGCGAGGGAGGCGAGCATGGGCTCGTCATTTTCGACGACCTTGGTAGCGGCAAAACGGGGATTGACGCCGATCTTCTGCGCGTGATCCTCGATCAGGTGGGTGATGGCGTGGATGCACCGGTGCACAGCGCCGGAGCAAAAATCCACCCGCTTGGGGACGATGCGATCGCGCACGGTGCGCTCCGCCGTGCCGATCAGCTCCTCAATGCCTTCGTTCTTGGCTGCGCTGATCGGCACCACGGGGATGCCCAGCTCGGCGCTCAGGGAGCGCACATCGATCGAGCCGCCGTTGGAGCGCACCTCGTCCATCATGTTGAGGGCGAGCACCATGGGGATGCCGGTTTCGATCAGCTGCAGCGTAAGATACAGATTGCGCTCGATATTGGTCGCGTCGATGATGTTGATGATGCCGTCCGGATGCCCGCTCAAAAGGAAGTCGCGCGTGACGATCTCCTCGGACGTGTAGGGACGTATGGAATAGATGCCCGGCAGGTCGACCACGGTCATATCCTTATGGCCGCGGATTTCGCCGCTCTTTTGCTCTACGGTGACGCCGGGGAAATTGCCTACGTGCTGGTTAGAGCCCGTCAGCTGGTTGAACAGCGTCGTCTTGCCGCAGTTCTGGTTGCCGGCCAATGCAAAAATCATGCGCGCATCTCCTCGATTTCAATCTTCTGTGCGTCCTCCAGGCGGATGGTCAGCTCGTAACCGCGCAGCATCAGTTCGATCGGATCGCCCATGGGGGCGACCTTGCGGATGACGACCTGCGTGCGCGGGGTGAGACCCATGTCCAGCAGACGGCAGCGCAGCGCGCCTGCGCCGCCGACCGAGAGAATCCTCGCGGGTTTGCCGATGGGGAGCCGGTCGAGCGTCATGATCAAATTCCCCTTTCTTTTATATCCATACTTTTCTTCAATCTATGCGGCTTTGCCGGATACTATCATAGACATGTCCGCAATGTTTGTCAAGGGTAACTTGCAAAAAAAACGACGTCGTTTTTGCAGTAGCGCTCAGATCGTCGAAAACGCTTGACGCATAGGGTTTTTACGTGTATAAATATAAACTGTCGGAGTAGGCGGATTGAACGATAAAGAGGAGATGTCAACATGGAAGCTTCAAAGGTGTATTTTACGAACCTGCGCGCGCGTACGGACCTCAATTTGCTGCAGAAGCTGCAGCGGCTCGTGCGGGCGGCGGGGATCGAGAAGATCGACTTTAAGGACAAGTATGCCGCGATAAAAATTCATTTCGGCGAGCCGGGCAACCTCGCATTCCTTCGTCCGAATTACGCCAAGGTGATCGTGGACGAGGTGAAACGTCTGGGCGGCAAAGCGTTCCTGACCGACTGCAATACGCTTTACGTCGGCGGACGCAAGAACGCGCTGGATCACATCGACACCGCCTATGAAAACGGATTCACGCCCTTTTCCACAGGCTGCCACGTGCTCATCGCCGACGGCCTCAAGGGGACGGACGAGGCGCTGGTGCCGGTTGAGGGGGGCGAATACGTGAAGGAGGCCAAGATCGGCCGGGCGGTGATGGACGCCGACGTCTTCATATCCCTCACGCACTTTAAAGGGCACGAGGCGACGGGCTTTGGCGGGGCGCTCAAGAACATCGGCATGGGTTGCGGGTCGCGCGCGGGCAAGATGGAGATGCACAGCGCGGGCAAGCCTTTTGTGGATCAGGAGCTTTGCGTGGGCTGCGGCGCGTGCCGGAAGATCTGCGCGCACAGCGCCATCACGATCGAGGCGCGCAAGGCGTCCATCGACCATAGACGCTGCGTGGGCTGCGGGCGCTGCATCGGCGTATGCCCCAAGGACGCCGTATCGCCCGCGAGCGACGAGACGAACGACATCCTCAACCGCAAGATCGCCGAGTACGCCAAGGCGGTCGTGGATGGAAGGCCCTGTTTTCACGTGAGCATCGTGGTGGACGTATCGCCCAACTGCGACTGCCATGCGGAAAACGATTTGGCGATCGTGCCGGACGTGGGCATGTTCGCCTCCTTCGACCCGGTCGCTCTGGACAAGGCCTGCGCGGACGCGGTAAACCGCCAGCCCGTAATGCCCGGCAGCGTCCTGAGCACGCTGCCCATGGAACGGGCGGACGACCACTTCCACAATAACCATCCGGATACCAACTGGATCAGCTGTCTTGAGCACGCGCAAAAGTTAGGCATGGGCGCGATGGCGTACGAGCTGGTCGAGCTATAAGCAGAAAGGCGGAGTTGGATGAATATTTGGCACGACGTATCCCCGGATCAGATCACGCCGGAGCGCTTTTTAGCGGTCATCGAGATCAAGAAGGGCTGTAAGAACAAATACGAGCTGGACAAGGAGACGGGGTTCCTCAAGCTCGACCGCGTGCTGTATACGTCTACGCATTACCCGGCGAACTACGGATTCATCCCGCGCACGTATGCGCAGGACGACGACCCGCTGGACGTACTGGTCCTGTGCAGCGAGGCCATCGAGCCGTTAACGCTCGTCTCCTGCCGTCCGATCGGCATGATCGAGATGGTGGACGGCGATGAGCGCGACGAGAAGATCATCGCCGTGCCGCTGGGCGATCCGAATTACAACTACATGTTCGACATCAGCCAGCTGCCCGCGCACGTGCTGGAGGAGATGGGCCATTTTTTCACCGTGTACAAGGG
>JAEYAR010000075.1 GCA_023404715.1 Bacillota bacterium
GGGGAACACCAACTGATGGTGCATTCCGTATTCGGTAGGCGGGTTAATTTTGCATTATCGTTGCTGCTCACGAACGAAGCGCAACGCCGTACGGGCCTAGACGTTCGCGCCTTTGAGGACGACGACGGCGTATTGCTCTATTTGATGGGCTCCGCACCGCTGCCGGAGGGCCTGCTTTACCACCTCATACCGGAGGAGGCGCCGGCGATGCTGCGAGCGATGTTGCCGGGCACGCCTCTGTTTTCAATGGCTTTTCGCTATAATGCGGCGCGCGCGCTGATGATGGGCGTGCGCTCCGGCGGCAGACAGCCCCTATGGGTGCAGCGCCTGCGCGGGGCGGAGGTGCTTTCGTCGGCGGTTTCACAGGCCGGACATCCGCTCATTGAGGAGACGATGCGTGAATGCCTTGAGGATTACATGGACTTAGGGGCGCTTGCGCAGGTGCTTCGGGGCGTGCAAGCCGGTACGATCGCTGTTCACGAGCTGCACACGGATTCGCCATCCCCCATGGCGCTACCGCTGCGCAGGCAGGTAGAGGCCACGATGATGTACGATTACGCGCCGATACCGCGCGCGGCCAACCTGGCGGTGCAGGCGGCGCTTTCGGCGCAGGAGATGCTGACGCCGGATGCACAGCAGCTGCGCCAGGCGACGGCGCGCCGCAGGCAGCCGAAGGATGCGCAGCAGCTGCACGCGTTGCTTATGGCCGAGGGCGACCTGGTCGCCGGGGAAGCAGAGGCGCCCGTGCAATGGCTGGAAGATTTGCTTCGGGAAGGGCGCGCGTTCTATATCGAGCCCGGACTGTGGATCTGCGCGGAACAACAGGCGCTTTATGAGGACGCTATTTTACGCGGAGCGCAGGATGCGCAAAAGCGCATCGTCCGCAGATGCCTGCGCTATCGCGGCCCGCAGAGCGCGGAAAGCCTGAGCGAACGCTATGTCTGGCCGCGCGATACCTGCGAGGCGTTGCTGTTGGAACTTGCCCGAGAGAATGCCCTGGTCGAGCAATCGGGTCTTTACTACCATACAGACGTTTATGAGCAAGCGCAACGCGAGACGGTTCGCGCGCGCAGAGCGGCGACGAGGACGTATCCGCCGCAGCGATATGCTGCGTATTTAGCCTCCGGCATTCGCACGCCTGGCAGCGCGTCGGATCAACTGCGTGAAGGCTTGCTTGCGCTTACGGACATCGCCCTGCCGGTCAAGATTTGGGAGAGCGCCGTGCTCCCGGCGCGCACGAGCGGCTATCGTCCCAAACTGTTGGATGCGCTGCTCGCACAAGGGGATGTTTTTTGGCAAATCGACGCGGGGGAAAAGCCGATGCTGCGCTTCATCGTGGCGGGGGATGTGGATTGGGCCGCTTTGCCGATGACGTCCGAGGCGCTTGAGGGCACGGAGCGGGCGGCCTATGAGCTCTTGCTCGCACGCGGCGCCAGCTTTGCCCAGGCCATTGCGCCGCTGCTGGGAGGCGCATCGGCGTTGGATGCCTTAACCTCGCTCGCCTTAAAAGGTTACGTCCATGCGGACAGCTTTGCGCCGCTGCGCGAATGGCAGGCTGCCCAGGGCGCAAAGAAGCGCGATGTAAAGCGCAGGGCGTCGTCGAGGGCCTCGGCGCAGCAGGCAGGGCGCTGGGAGCCGGTACGCCCTGTGCGGGAGCTGACAGGGGAGGAGCGGATCGAGCGTGCGTTTGACCGTGCGGGCATACTGTGCCGGGAGACGGCTGGGGACATCCCGTGGGGCCAAGCGCTGGAAATTTTGCGCATCTGGGAGTACACCGGCCGCGTACGCAGAGGGTACTTTATCGAAGGCCTTTCGGGCGCGCAGTTCATTCGGGAGAAGGACTATGCCCGGGTGCTCGCGCGGCTTGAGACGCCCGACGAGGAGGTGCTATGGCTCAACGCGGTCGACCCGGCGCAGGCCTGGGGAAAGAGCCTGAACCACCGGCCGGGCGCGGCGTTTATGTGCGTGGCGGGAACGGCGGTGGCGCTGAGAGCCGGCCGGGTGGTCGCGGTAGCGGAGCATCAGGGCGCCGTGCTGCGCGTGATCGATCAAGAAGATGCCCATGAAGCGGTACGCGCGCTCGCTATCTTTTTTCGGCAAAAGCGGATCTTCCCGGATCAACAGAGCCTATGCGTCAAGGATTACCCAGAGACGCTGGGGAAGGCCCTGGAAGCGGCGGGATTTAGGCGGGAGGTGCGCGACTACATCCTTTGGCGGGAGCTGTAATGCCGGGTTAAGCGGGATTAGCCGGTGCGAATCGGTTATGCCGAACCGCGATCCCCGGCAAAATACATGGCCGGACGTATACCGGTTAAAACGCGGTAAACAATAACGAAAGGGTTAGCCGATTGACCGGCTAGGACCAAACGGGAGTGTGAGGCAATATGGAGATCATCGACATCCGCGGTCGGGAAATTCTCGATTCGCGCGGAAACCCAACCGTTGAAGCGACCGTCAGGCTGAAATGCGGGATTGAGGCATCGGCCAGCGTACCCAGCGGCGCATCCACCGGCCAGTTTGAGGCGGTAGAGCTGCGCGATGGGGATTCATCGCGTTACGGCGGGAAGGGCGTGCTGAAGGCTGCGGCCCACATCAGCGGCCCGATTCGCGAGGCCATCGTCGGGATGGATGCAGGGCAGACCGCACAGATCGATCAGGCGATGCTGCAGCTGGACGGCACGCAGAACAAGGCGAAGCTGGGCGCGAACGCGACGCTTGCGGTATCGCTCGCGGCTGCGCACGCGGCTTCAAAGGGGTTGCATCTGCCCCTGTTCCGCTTTTTAGGCGGATCGAACGCCGATACGTTGCCCGTCCCCATGATGAACGTGCTCAACGGTGGTGCACATGCCGCCAACAATGTAGACATCCAGGAGTTCATGATCATGCCCGTCGGCGCGCCCAGTTTTAGCGAGGGTCTGAGGTGGTGCGCGGAGGTGTTTCACGCCCTGCGCGGCCTGCTCAACGCAGACGGGCTCGCCACGGGCGTCGGCGATGAGGGTGGGTATGCCCCGGATCTGAAAGGCGATGAGGATGCGCTCGACTATCTGATGCGCGCGATTGAACGCGCGGGCTACAGGCCGGAGGAGGACTTCGTATTCGCCATCGATGCGGCGACGAGCGAATGGTGGAAGGACGGAGCCTACCTGCTGCCCAAGCGCGGCAAGCGCATGAGCGCCGATGAATTGATCGGAGAATGGGAGCGGCTTTGCACCAGGTACCCCATTCGCTCGATCGAGGACGGCGTGGCGGAGGAGGATTGGACAGGCTGGAAACGCCTTACGGACGCGCTGGGCAGCCGGATTCAGCTCGTGGGCGACGACCTGTTCGTCACGAACACCGAGCGGCTCGCGCGCGGCATCGCGGCCGGGTGCGCCAACGCGATCCTCGTCAAGCCCAATCAGATCGGCACGCTCACCGAGACGATGGACGCCGTGCGCATGGCCAAGCGGGCCGGTTACGCCACGATCCTATCGCACCGGTCAGGCGAGACGCCGGACACGAGCATCGCGGATATCGCGGTGGGGTTGACGGCCGGGCAGATCAAGACCGGCGCGCCGAGCCGGGGAGAGCGCGTCGCCAAGTATAACCGCCTGCTGCGCATCGAAGAGGCGCTGGGCAAACGGGCCCTATGGCCTGGCAAAAACTGCTTCTGAATCGATATAAAGAGGGACTGCCCTGAATAGCTTCCCAAAGCTATTTTCGGACAGCCCCTTTTCTGTTGGTTAGCCGGGCGGCTCATCAAAGCGCCCTTTGCAGGCAATAAAAATCGGTGTCGTAGCAGTGCGTTTCACCGCACGTAGAAAAGCCCAGCTTTTGATACAGGGCCAGCGCGGGCGCATTGGCCTTCGCGGCGAGCAGAATCATGCTGTCATAGCCGAGCGCCGCCGCCTTATCGAGGAGCAGGGAGAGCATCTTTGCGCCAATGCCCTGGTGCTGGCAGGCTGGGGAGACGCCCAACCGATTGAGCTCGCACGGGCGCCGATAGGCGGGATCCCAGGGCAGGTGCGCCAATTCGGCGCCGTCCCGCAAGGCGCCAGCGGCGAGCAGAGAGCCGGTTGGTTCCCGCAAGACGTACAGCGCGCCAAGCGCGATATCTTCTTCGACGATCTCAAGATAAGGATAATCCTCCCCCCACGAATGCTCCGAGCAATCCGCGCAGCGGCGGTACATAGTGAAGATTTCATTCAGGTTTTCGGGTGATGCAAGGGTCAACGCGTACATCTTGGGGCCTCCATTCGATCTTGCTTTGAGGATAGGTTAAAAATCGGGGCTATTGTTTTCTGATATCACATCGCACATGAGCAGCACGCCGAGCCGGAAACCATATGCGAAGTGATCATAACAGCTGATAGACGACAAGCGGGCCGATATCTCGTCAAGTTCATCGAAGCGCACGCGATCCTTCGGGGATAATTCTTTTTTGAATTGTGCCTGCCCTTCCGAAAGCTCACGGTTCAATTCGACGTATTGCGGGCTATCGGGACAAATTTCTTCCGAAGGAAAGACGTTTCCTGCATACAGATTTCGAATCATGTTCATCGTTTTAGGCGCTCCTTCCATATCCGCATTGGGATTTGTTTGGCGCAGCGCCTTGCCAAGGTTGGGCCGCACAGTGTATAATATTTATGCGTGCCGTTCCGAAGCGAGTGGCTGCGCGGGGGAGGAGGCGGCGATGGCTTTGCGGGCGTGCCGCTTCCTCTTATTTTTCATTGAGGTCGCCGTGAATCTTATGGACGCCACGCCGTAGAACCTCTGCCTTGGATACATTCATCGCTTGGACACATTGCTCAAGCTTATCAGCGGTATCTTGATCCAGACGGATTTTTAGCGATATGTCCTTGGGATTATCTGTCGGACGCCCCATTTTCTTTTCCCCCAATTCGATCACCTCACTTTTTGGGGTCGCAAATATTATACACATAGCGACGTCGTAAAGTCAATGGTTTATTGTTTATCTACGCGCCTTTTTCTGGTGAACCGTTTGTTTTCTGTGGCGTTACATATACTTCGGTATCGAATAGAGGAGGAATGAACATGCGAATCGATCATACGGCTCTTTATGTGCGCGATTTAGAAGGGATGAAGCAATTTTATATGCGCTATCTGGATGCATACGCGGGCGCGCGATACCATAACCTGCGCACCGGGCTATCCACCTACTTTCTCTCCTTTGAAGGGGAGGGCAGGCTTGAGATCATGCAGCGGCCGGAGCTGACCGGGCGTACGGAGCGGATCATGGCCGAAGGCTACGCGCACCTCGCATTCAGCCTCGGCTCGAAGGAAGCGGTGGATGCGCTCACGGAGCGCCTGCGCGCGGACGGCTACGAGGTGATCAGCGGGCCGCGAACGACGGGGGATGGATATTACGAAAGCTGCGTGCTCGATCCGGAGGGCAACCCGATCGAGCTGGTGGCACAATAGAAAAAACCCTTCGCGCTTTGAGTGCACGAAGGGCACATAGTTAAGCCTGCTTTTCACCGATATAGAGCGCGTGTTCGGAGTAGGAGAGCAGCTCCTCTCGCTCACAGAGCTGTACGGCCAATTCCACCCAACGGTCGATGACCGCGGGGGATTGCGCGAGCAGGTTCAATTCACAGGGGGCGAGGATGCCCTCCTGCCCGATCAGATGCAGCTTTTTGAGCGGGAAACGCGCCATGAAAGGGAGGATTTCCTGCTGGCTGATGAAGTGCGCTTGCGTAAAGGCGGCGCCGGAGAAGGAGCCGTCGCGCAGCACGCAGTCGATAAACTGCTGTTCGCCCTCTTCGAGCACCATCTCCGGCAGAAACTTCATGCCGTAAATCATGCCCGCGAACATCAGGATGAAGGCGGCGTACAGCTTGCCGCCGGGGCGCAGGCAGGCCAGCGCGGCCTCTACGGCGCGTATGCGGTCCGCCTCCTCGAGCAGATGATACAGCGGGCCCATGAGCAGCACGTGATCGAACGTACCCAAGCCCATCGCGTCGACCGTTCGCGCATCGCCGCTGAGCGCTGTGAGAGAAAGGCCCTGCGCCTTCGCCTGCGCTTGCGCAAAGGCAGCGTTTTCAGGCGACAGGTCCACGAGCGTGACGTCGCAGCCCATATGTGCGAGATGCAGCGCATAGCGCCCCGGGCCGCCGCCGATATCCAGCACGCGGTCGCCCGGCCGGATGTACCGGGCCATCATCGCCGACGTGATGCGAAACTCAAAGGGATGCTTCCGCAGACGTTCCCATTCCGTGGGGACGTTTTCGTCGTAATAGGACTGTACGGTGCGGACGTCGTCCTCCATTGATTTCACCTCTTTGTTTCAGATTGTGGTGTATCATAACACAGCGCCGCGAAGATGGCAAGTCCCAATGCAGTTGATTCTTTTATCAGCCGCCGACGAGCGTCAGGCGCTTGACCGCGCGCTCGTCGGGCGTGATGTAGAGCGTCTTCTGATTTGTATAGATTACAAAGCCCGCGGGGGCGCCGCCCGGCTTTTTGACATGGCGGCGCAGCGTGTAGTCGACCGGCACTCGAGCCGACTGCTGCCCCTTGCTGTAATAAGCGGCGAGGTTCGCGGCCGCCAGCAGCGTCTCTTCGCTGACGCGGTTTGAACAGATGATGACGTGGGAACCGGGCATGTTTTTGGCATGCAGCCAGGTCTCGTCCCCGCGCGCCTCGCCGGTGAGCCGGTCGTTTTGTACGCTATTCTTGCCCACGAGGATGTCGACGCCGTCCGCCGTACGGTAATGAAAGGGCTGCGACGGCTGCGCTTTGCGCTGCTTGACGCGGCTTTGCACCTTGCGCACATGGCCGGATTGCTCGAGCATCGTGCGGATTTCAGCGAGCTCCTCGGGCTGCGTGCACTTGCGCAGGTCGTCGAGCTGCTCCTCCAGATAGCGAAGCTCCGCCTCCGTCTTTTCCTTCTGCCCGGCGGCCATCTCCTGCGCCGAGCGCGCTTTTTGATAGAGTTTGAAGTAGCGCTGGGCGTTTTGTACAGGGCTTAGCTTTCGATCGAGCGGGATCGTGACCCGCGCATTGTCCGGGCTGTAGAAGTTTTCGACCTCCGCCTCGTCCATGCCCTTCTCCAGACGGTAAAGGTTAGCCTGGATCAGCTCGCCGCTGACGCGGTACTCCTCCATGCGCTTGCTGTTTTCCAGCGCCTCGATCTGAATAGCGAGCTTTTTTTCACAGCGTTCGATGTGCGTCTTTAACGTCTTATGCAGCGATGCGGAGCGCTGCGCCATCCGTTCCCGGCGATCTCTTCCGGCGAACAGCTGGTCGAGCGCCGCGCTGATGCCCTCCGGCACCTCGCGAAAGGCGGCTCCCGATAGGTTCAACTGCGGATAGGGGAATACGTCCGTCGCGTCGCCCTCTTCGCTCAGCAGCAAGACGGGCGGCCTGAGCGCGTATAGCTCCCGCAGAAGCGCGTGCAGGCGGCCGCTGAGCGCCCCGACGTCCAGCTCGGCGACGTGCGCTTCGGCGTCGCCTGTGAGGCGGTAGGCGATCTCGCGCGCGGCCTGCGGGGAAAAGCCTGTCAGCCCGGCCTGCAGCGCCCGGGCCAGCTTGCCCCCCGCAGCGGTCAGCATTGCTTGAAGCTCCTCGTCCGTGGCGGTATCCGGGTTGAGCTTGTCCTGCGCGGGCGGGTAAGCGTAGGGCAGGCCGGGCAGCACCTCGCGCACGCGGCTCATGTCCTCCCCGACATGGCGGACGGCGTCGATAATGCGCCCGTCCGCCCCGCGCAGGATGACGTTGGAATGGCGGCCCATGATCTCGGCGATGAGCGTGCGCGTCTTCAGCTCGCCCAGCTCGTCGAGCGCCTCGACGTCGACCTCGAGGATGCGGTCGCCGTTTACGCGGCGTACGTCCGTTATACGCCCGCCCTGCAAATACTTGCGCAGCAGCATGCAGAGCATCGGCGGCTCCATGGGGTTTTGCTTGGCGTGCGCGGTGAGATGCACGCGCGCAGCGTTCGCCCCGGCGCACAGAAGAAGCCGCAGGTTTTCCCCCTGCGAGCGGATGAGCAGATGAATTTCGTCGCGTTCGGGCTGCGACACGCGGTCGACCCGGCCGCCGACGAGCCTGGTGCGCAGTTCCTGGGCTACAAAGCCCAGCGTCACGCCGTCAAATGGCATAGCAGAATCCTCCGAATCTCATGAATAAACCTATTATACCAAAGAAGCGCCTGTTGCGCAAAGAAAAGGCTCTGTGCTACAATAGGTTCGAAGTTTTTTATCTTCAGGCTTTTCTTTAATTCATAGCGGAGGGACGAACCGAATAAGCTCCACTGGAACAGATCGTCAAGGAGTGATTCGGTCGTGAAAATCAAGAAGCCCAAGATCAACTTCAAGTTCAGGCGCACGGATGTGGAACGCATTTTGATCACCTGCTCGGCGGCGCTCGTCGTCCTGCTGGCGGTCAGAGGCGGCAGCCCCACGGAAATGTACGAAGAACCGTACGACCAGATTCCCGCGGAACCGACTGTGACCACGGCCGAAACGCCGACGCAGGCGACCGTCGTTTACTATCAGGACGGCGACGGATACCTCGTGCCGGTGCAGCGCGACGTGGCCAAGCAGGACGGCATCGCCAAGGCGACGCTATCGCTCATGGTCAAGAGCGCGAAAAACGACATGGAGGCGGCCCGGCTGGGGCTGCTCACCGTCGTGCCGGAGGGGACCACGTTCGACCTGGATATCGAAAACGGGCACGCACGCGTGGATTTGAGCGCGAACGCGCTCAACGTGGCCAGCGCCGAGCAGGAGAGCAACATGGTCAGCGCGATGGTGTGGGCGCTCACGGAGTTCCCGACGGTGAGCGACGTCGAATTCCTGGTGGACGGAAAACAGCTTAAGGCCCTGCCGCACGGCACGCCGATCGACGGCAAGCTGAAGCGCGAGGGGCTGAACCTGGAGGGCGTGGAGACGGTCGAGACGTTTGCCGGGGCCAATCAGGTGCAGCTGTACTTCCCGTCTGACAGCGGGCGGCTGCTGGTACCTGTGACGCGCACCGTCTATTCGGATGGAGATATCACCACCGCGATGCTGGAGCTGCTCAAGGGGCCCAAGCAGGACAGCGGGCTGCAGACGCCTCTGCCCGAGGATGCGGCGCTGCTGGGCGTGACGCTCAAGGACGGCGTCGCTACGGTGAACTTCACGGAAGCGTTTATCAAGGTCAGCGAGCAATCCGACGGGGGCATGCAGTCGCTGCGCGCGCTGATGATGACCTGCCGTCAGTTCCCGGGCGTCAAGAAGGTGGAAATCCAGGTGGACGGAAAGCCCTACAAACTGCCCAGCGGGCAGGAGGATCAGCCGACATTCGCCAACGTGGCCTCCGAGGTGGTAGAGCAGTTCCCGGAGGTCATGCAGGAGGAATAATATCACACGAAGGAGTTTTACACATGTACGAGAGGATCGACGCGCGCAGCGCCGGCGCGCTGCGCGAGGTCAGGATACTTCCCGGGTTCGTGCGCACAGCGGCGGGCTCGTGCCTGGTGGAGTGTGGCGGTACGCGCGTCATCTGCACCGCTTCGGTGCAGGATGGCGTGCCGCCCTTTTTAAAGGGCAAAGGGCAGGGTTGGCTGACGGCGGAGTACGCGATGCTGCCGGCATCGACCGGGCAGCGCAAGGCGCGCGACGGCGTAAAGCGGGATGGACGTAGCGTGGAAATCCAGCGGTTGGTGGGGCGTTCGCTCCGCCAGGCGGTGGATCTTTCGCGTTTGGGCGAGCGCACGGTGACACTGGACTGCGACGTGTTAGAGGCTGACGGCGGCACGCGGACCGCCTCAATCACCGGAAGCTTCGTGGCGCTCGTACTCGCGGTGGACAGGCTCATCAGCGAGGGAAAGCTGTTGCAATCCCCCATCGTACACCAGGTGTCGGCGGTGAGCTGCGGCATCGTGAAGGGGGAACCGCTGCTGGATCTATGCTATGCGGAGGACAGCCGGGCCCAGGTGGACATGAACGTCATCATGGACGATGCGGGGCGCTTCGTTGAGGTACAGGGAACGGGGGAGGGCCGCTCCTTTTCGCGTGGCGAGCTGGACGCCCTGCTGGAAATGGCGGAAAGGGGTAACAGGGAGCTCATGCGCGCGCAGCGCGAGGCGCTTAGGGATGCGACTCGTCACATCGGGGCGAAGGAGCTGTTGATTGTCGCGACAGGTAACGCGAACAAATTACGCGAGTTCAGGGAGATAATGGGATCACGCTACGAAGTCGTATCGATGAAGGACGTAGGCGTCGACGCGGACATCGAGGAAACGGGCGCTACATTTGAGGAAAATGCGGCGATCAAGGCGGAATACGTCATGCGCAAGACGGGCTGTGCCGCCATTGCGGACGACTCAGGCCTGGAGGTGGACGCCTTGGGCGGCGCGCCGGGCGTATACAGTGCGCGGTATTGCGGACGCCATGGGGACGACGAGGCGAACAACCGGCTGCTGCTCGAAAACCTGAAGGACGTGCCCGCCCCGCGCACGGGGCGCTATATCGCGGCGATCGCGCTCTCAAGGCCCGGCAAACAGACGCTGGTGCGCCGCGGCGCGTGCGAGGGAGAGGTGCTCTTTGAGGCGCACGGCGCCGGCGGATTTGGGTACGACCCGTTATTTCGCTGTGAAACGGGGGAGACGTTTGCCCAAATCAGCGCGGAGGCCAAGAACCGCATCAGCCATCGCAGGCGGGGCATTGAGGCGGTGCTCTGCGCGCTGAAGGAGGAGTGAGGATGCGCATCGGAATTTTGAGCGATAGCCACGGCGATCGCGCATCCCTAGAAAACCTGCTGGAACGCATGGGCAGGCTGGACGCGCTGTGCTTCCTGGGCGACATGGCGGCAGACGGCGCCTACCTGCAGGGCCTGCTGGAGGCGCGCGGCGCGCAGACGGCTTTTTATGAAGTGCGCGGCAATAACGACATCTCCTCGCCGCTGCCGGACGAGCGCATGCTAACCCTCGGCGGTAAGCGCATCTGGATGGTGCACGGGCATATGCAGCGCGTGAAGAGCGGGCTGCTGAACCTGACTTATGCGGCCAAGGAACGGCAGGCCGATATCGCCCTGTTTGGGCACACACATATGCGCTGCCTGCAATACGAGCTGGGAGTGCTTCTTGTCAACCCCGGCACGGCGGGACGGGGTTTTTTCGGCGAGAACAGGCCGACGGCGGCTGTGCTGAAAATCGACGACGTAGGGGCGGTGTCGGTTTCGGACATCATGGGTTAAGCGGATGCAGCCGTTCTGAGATTAAGAATTATGTAAAAAGTTCATTTTGCTGTTGACACCGCGGCCGTTTCCTGCTATAATTTTATCCTGTCAGCGGGAAACGCCGCGGCGCGAACTTACGGCATGCGCCTGTAGCTCAGTTGGATAGAGCAACGGCCTTCTAAGCCGTGGGTCAGGGGTTCGAATCCCTTCAGGTGCGCCAATGTGGTGGGTTTAGCTCAGTTGGTTAGAGCGCCAGATTGTGGCTCTGGAGGTCGTGGGTTCGATTCCCACAACTCACCCCAAATCTTTGTCCGGTTGGATAGGACATTGGGGTGTCGCCAAGCGGTAAGGCACGGGACTTTGACTCCCGCATGCGTAGGTTCGAATCCTGCCACCCCAGCCATCGTTTGACCCATTAGCTCAGTTGGCAGAGCACTTGACTTTTAATCAAGGTGTCCCGAGTTCGAATCTCGGATGGGTCACCATACCCATTCGACGCGCTGGTGCTGCCGGTCGTGCGGGCGTGGCGGAATTGGCAGACGCGCTGGATTTAGGTTCCAGTGCCGCAAGGCGTATGAGTTCAAGTCTCTTCGCCCGCACCATCCTTTTTTCATATGGAGCATGCGGTAGTAGCTCAGTGGTAGAGTGCCACCTTGCCAAGGTGGATGTCGCGAGTTCGAATCTCGTCTACCGCTCCA
>JAEYAR010000099.1 GCA_023404715.1 Bacillota bacterium
GGACAAATAAGCGGCAAATGCCGCATGATGACATGGAGAGGAGAGGGAAGATATGAAACGGAGGATGATTAGGCTTTGGACGCTGCTTTTTTCGATGTGTTTTCTAACGATGGGGACGTCTTCGGCAGTTGCGGGGAAAGATGAGCTGATCGTGGCAATCAGCGCAGATATGGAGAATGCGCCATGGTTCGAAGAGGCCTTGGAATCATTTGAGCGCGCGTATCCGGACGTCGATATCGTGCTAGAGCCTCACGAGGGCATTTCGGCGAGATCGAAATTTGTGAGCGCGGCTTATGCAGGCAATACCCCGGACGTGTTGCTTGCGAATCTTTATTGGGTGAAGGACTTTGCTTTAAACGGATGGCTGACGCCGCTGAACGAATATTTTACTCCGGAGGAGCTGGGGGATTTCTACCCTGACTTTATCAAATACGCGACGGTAGATGAAAGACTGTACGGGCTATTTAATTCTACCGACGTAGCAACGGTTATCTATCGTAAGAGCCTGCTAAAAGAAGCCGGGATTGAACCTCCTGCGCTCGATGAAGCGATGACCTGGAATCGATTTTTTGAGGCGGCGCAAAAGTTGACGAAGGATACGAATGCAGATGGAACGCCGGATGTATGGGGGGCAGGTATCATCGGCTATCGTGGCGGTGCAACGACCTATACAAATTTCCCCATTTTCTTTATGCTGGACGGCGAGCTATTGGACGCGGACGGAATACCCGCCTTTAACTCAGACGCGGGACGAGGCGCCATGCAATTTTACTACGACTTGGTATATAAATACGGCGTATCGCCTAAAGAGAGCTACTCTTATGACAACAGCAACCTGCTATCCAGCTTTAATGCAGGCCAATACGCGATGATTCTGGGCGCAAGCTACATGATAAACGATTTGGAAACGCAGTTTCCCGGCGACGTTGGCGCGATGCTCTACCCGATTCCGACGGCGGACACCGAAAGCGAAGGACTGTCTGGAGGTTGGATGTACACGATTATGTCATCCGACGAGGCGATGAAGCCCGTTGCGGCGGAGTTCATCCGCGAGATGGTCTCCAAAGAAAACAGCGTGAAGCGCTATATGGAAAATGGTGCGCTCCCCGTGCGTACGTCTGCGTTTGATACAATTATTAATCAGCTGGATGAGACGCGCAGGGATTGGATGGCGGTCTTTGCCAAACAGATGGAGCATACCAACCTCAAGCCAGGGGATGCGATCTACGACATCCTGCAAGACGAGTACACGGTGGCCTTACAGGAGGTAATGATGGATCGGAAATCGCCCGAGGAGGCGGTGCAAAACGCGCATGACAACACGGTTACGAGAGCAAAGGAAGCCGGTATATTGGATTAACGCCATTGGGCCGCGGCGAGATGTCGCTGCGGCCTTGCTATAAAAAAGGAGGGGTGCTCATGCTGGGGATAGGGCGTGCGCTCAAAGCGCGGACGAAGACGAACCTGCTCTATCTGCTGCTGATGCTGCCTGTGCTGTTGCTGATTCTCGGCATTACGTTTTACCCGGCGCTGTACAACATCGTCATCAGCTTTCGCAACGACAACCTACGCAATCTATCCTCGCCACAGTTTGTCGGGCTACGCAATTATATCCGGTTAAGCTCGGATCCTAACGTATGGCAGGCGCTCGGGCGAACATTTGTCTACATGCTTTTCAGCGTCGCGCTACGTATGATGGTCGGCCTTGCGCTTGCCCTCTTATTGCGTGTTCCTTCTAAACTGCGCTCCGTGCCCCGCACGGCGATTATTCTGCCTTGGGTGATGAGCGAAATCATGGTGAGCGCGATGTGGTTATGGATTTTGAACCATCGTACCGGCTTGCTCAACGGTATCCTGGCGGCAATGGGCATATCGCAGGTCGGGTGGCTCGTCTACCCGTCACTGGCCATGATCTCCATCGTCATCGTGTCTCTGTGGAAAAACCTTGCTTTTACATATCTGCTGCTCTTTGCGGCGCTGCAGCAGATCCCTACAGATCTGTATGAGGCATCCAGAATCGATGGCTGTACGCGTTTAAAGAGCTTTATCCACGTGACAATGCCTTTGATCCGGCCCACCGTCTTGATCGTGACGGTGATGGTCTCTATCAATGCGTTCGGCCAGTTTTCGATCGTGTATTCATTGACAGGCGGCGGGCCGCTACGGACGACGGAGTTGATCGGGCTCTATATGTACCAACAGGCGTTTACCTTTATGGATCTCAGCTACGGCGCAGCGATCGGCGTGGTGATCTTCGTGATCAACATCGTCATGACGGTCGTGTATAACTGCGCGCTCAAGAGCGATGCGCTGTATTAGAGAGGAGGGCGGATATGAAAGCAAAGATATGGGGGCGCACTGCGCGCATTGCCGCATATGCGTTGGTGACGCTGTTTATGCTTTTCCCCATTCTATGGACGCTGCTTACGAGCTTTAAAAGCGAAGCGGAAATTTTTAGATTCCCGCCGACGATTTGGCCGGAAAATTTTACGCTGGAGAGTTATCGATATGTGATGGATTCCAATATCCCGCGGCAGATGCTCAACAGCGTCAAGGTATGCGCACAGACGATTCTTATGACGCTGCTAGTCAGCACGATGGGCGGATTTGCCTTTGCTAGAGCGACGTTTAAGGGAAAGGGCGTACTACTTTTCTTCCTCGTAGGAACGCAGATGATCCCCGGACTGTCTAACATCATAACGCTTTATATGGTGGGTAGTCGGGCGGGCCTGCTCAATTCACACCTGTATTTAGCGCTAATCTATTCCGCATCGTCTGCACCGGTGTGCGTATGGTTAATGAAAGGATATTTTGAGCAGATTCCCGCAACGCTTGAGGAGGCGGCGCTGGTGGACGGTTGCACGCGTTTGGGTACGCTTTGGCGCATCGTGCTACCGCTCGTGCGCACGGGGCTTGCGGCATGCGCGATGCTGGTGTTTGTCAATGCATGGAATGAGTTTCTTGTGTCCCTTACGATGATCGGACGAACAAAGCTCAAGACGTTTCCCGTAGGGCTGCAGGCATTCATGGCCGACAACGACATGAGCTGGATGAACCTGAGCGCCGCTACTATTTTAGGGCTGCTGCCGGTACTTGTCTTGTTCGTCAGCTTTCAAAAGAGCTTTGTTGAAGGGATGACCAGCGGGGCGATCAAAGCTTGAAAAGAGGGACAAAATGCTGAAACAATATATGAGTTCAACCCATATGCACAGCCGCGCTACCTGGCGATCCTGCATTCGGGAGGCGGCGGAAATGGGCTTTGACGGTGTCGAACTGTTCGGCGGAGCATATGCCAGCCCTGAGGAGATGGACGTCAGCCGGTTGAAGACGCTCAGAGAGGAAGCGGCCCGGTGCGCGGTTACCCTCTCGGCTCATCCATGGGTGGACTGGAGAGAGGCGCCGCAGCCGGTCCTTGAGCGCTATGTGCGATGGATGCTGGAAAACTGCGCACGCATGGGCATGCGCGAGGTCAACGTCCATATAGCGTTTTTTACGGATCGGGAGAGGGGCCTGGGGCGGCTGTTTTCGGCACTAGACCCTTGTATACCGGTTTTAGAGCGTGAAGGCATCACGCTGCTCTTTGAGAACGTTCCGGGCCACGGCGTAAGGGAGCTGGGGTCCGAGGTGCATGATTTTCAAACGTTATTTTGCCATTATGGGGCGCAAACGCCGGTGATGATGACCGTAGACAACGGTCACGCGCATATTATGGGCTGCGTACGGGAGCTGACGGAGCGTTTCGCCGAGCGCTGGCGCTACCTGCACGTGAACGACAACGACGGTTTGGACGACTTGCACGTTCGACCTGGGGCGGGCAACGTGGATTGGGACTTGCTGGCCGCCTGTGCGAAAGCGGCAGGCTATGCGGGGCCCTTGATGATGGAGTACCCGCAAGACGGCTTGCGCGCGGGCGTTCCCGTCGTCCGGGATGCCTTTGGACGCGCGGGCTATGACTTGGCGCGCATCCGTCCGAGATGTTGAGTTCGCCGCCGTGCACGGCGGCGTTTGATTACACACGCTTATGCGGGCCCAGGCAGCTGCCGCGCACGTATAGCTGAGGCTCGAAGAGCGTATGTAGCGGTGGCGGGGAACCGAAGTCGTCAAACTGCATGAGCACGTCGAGCGCTGTGCGGCCCAGACGATAGGCCTGTATATCCATGGAGGTAAGCGGGGGCGTCATCTGATCGCAGGCGAGCGAATTGTCGCTGCCGATGACGCCGACATCGTCGGACACGCGCAGTTCTATGCGAGCGAGCGCTTCGTATACGATGCCGGCCATCGAATCGTTGAAGCAATAAAACGCGTCTGGTGCGTTTGCAAGAGAAAGCATGTCCATGATCTGCCTAACAAATTGCTCTCGGGGCACCCGCTCTTGAATGAGGACGTGCGCATCGTCGTGCGCTAGGTTGAAAAGCTGTTGAGAGGCAAGATAACAGCCCAGACAGCTTTCGATTGATTCATCGCCGTGATTGCTCACACAAGCTATACGTTTATAGCCGCAAACCATTAGATGGCGCATGCGTTCAAGACCGCTGGTGATGTTGTTGGGGGCCACGAGTGGCATCGTGCGCATATCAGGGAGGCGGGCGAAGAGGAAGACGGTGGGAATCTGCTTTTCAACGAGCAATGCGGATGTCTCATGATAGGCCGCGTGCAAGGTAGGCGGTTGCAGGATAATACCGTCCACACCCTCGTTGATGAGGCGACGCACGAGGCTATGCTGGCGCAACGCATTGTGATCCGATGAGCAAAGTGTAATTTTATAGCCCAATACACGTGCGTAATCGATCATGCTCTGCTCGATGAGGGCGGAACTATTGATGCCGTGTGTAGGTAAAATCACGCCGATATGACGCTTGGATGCGCCGGACGGAACGGAGAGATTCAGCGCAGGGTCCGCGACATACGTGCCTGACTTATGGACGGCATATAGGTAACCCTCCGCGCAGAGTGAAGTGACGACGCGGTCGATCGTGGTACGACTGGCGAAGTACTGTTCGCACAGGAGCGGGCGCGCAGGCAGGCGCGTATG
This sequence comes from Bacillota bacterium, assembly GCA_023404715.1. Classification (GTDB taxonomy): domain Bacteria; phylum Bacillota; class Clostridia; order Christensenellales; family Aristaeellaceae; genus Beduinella. The sequence goes on from JAEYAR010000099.1 coordinate 5,033, forward strand.
CGGTGGAAGCGATTCGATGTCCGCGATGATATGTCTTTTGACTTCCTGATATACGGACAATAACGTGCATCTCCTTTTGCAAACGGTCATTTAATCAGCGTTCTTTTTTACGATATTTTCGTAAAAGCAACACCGCGCTTTCCCTGCTTTTTTGGCATTGTACATCGCCTTGTCTGCAGCCTGGAACAGCGC
>JAEYAR010000118.1 GCA_023404715.1 Bacillota bacterium
CCCCTTCCTTTCGCAAACTATACGCGCATGTCAACATCAATTGTGAGGAGGCTCTCTATGAATCCGTTTACACTCACCCCGCGCCCGGTCGAAGATTTCACCCGCAATTGGCAGGCGCTTTATCCCAAGAGTTACTCGAAGATGGATGTCAACCCCTTTACGCGCCTGCGCGTTATCCTAATGAACGGCACGGAATTTGAAGCGACCTTTTTCTCCCATCAATTCCAGCGCAACTGTCCGAGCAACGATCTGCGCCGTGCGCTGGCGCAGACACGCCGCCAGGAGCAGCAGCAGCAAAAGACCATCTCTTGCTTCAAACCCATCGATGAAAATGTGCTGGAGCATACGATCGGCTATGAGCAACTGGCCGTCGAGCTCACCGCCATCCTCGCGCAGCGCGAGCCCGACCCCTATGTCAAGGCGGCGCTCGACTTCGCCCTGCTGGAGGATTTTGACCATCTATATCGCTACGCGGACCTGATGGACTTCGAGGGAAGCGGCAAAGCCGAGCTCTACGTCGGCGGCTATACAGAGATCACGCCCGGCCGGCCGACCATCGCCCACCATCGCCACCCCTTTGACTCCGTGCGCCGCTTCACCAATTTTATGCAGGCCCACCCGCTCACCAAGCTAGACGTCTCCATCATTACGGCCGCCGAGCAGCAGACGATGAATTACTATATGAACAACGCCTGCTTTTATACTTCCGATCTGGGTCGCAATCTCTATCAGGAAATCGCGCAGGTCGAGGAACAGCACGTCACCCACTACGGCAGCCTGCTCGATCCGAACCGCACCTGGCTGGAAAACCTGCTGCTGCACGAATACACGGAATGCTACCTCTATTATTCCTGCAGCCAGGACGAATGCGACCCGAATATTAAACAGATGTGGGAAACCTTCTTTGAGATGGAGGTCGCACATTTGCACGAAGCCGCGAAGCTGCTCGAGCAGTATGAAAATAAAAACTGGCAGCAGGTCATCCCGAACGGCGAATTCCCCGCGTTGCTCGCTTTCAAGGGTAACAAGGATTACGTCCGCCAGGTGCTGCAAAACACGGTGGAAAATACGGCCTACTGTGAGCAATACGTGCCGGTGCAAAACCTGCCCGCCGACTCGCGCTTCACACAGTATCAGCTGCAGGTCAATTCTACGCCGGAAATCGAGCCGGGCCATCTCGTCATCCAATCGGACATCACGAAAAACGGTCAGGATTACCGCTCCGAGGATTCGCCCAACCCCGTATCCGCGCTACGCGAGCGCACGCTGGACAACACGTCCGTCGGCCGTCCTTCGCAGCTGCGCTAACGGATGACAGCCGCTCGCCCGTGTGGTATAATAGGGCAAACGGCATAAGCCTGCGGCCGTCGGGCCTGAGGGATGCCGCAGAAACGACGAGGAGGCGTCCCCATGGATATTCAGCGTATACTTCGCGCGGTAGACCATACCCTGCTCACGCAGACCGCCACTTGGGCGGATATAGCCCAAGTCTGCGACGACGGCATGCAATATCAGACAGCGTCCGTATGCATTCCCGCGTGTTTCGTAAAGCAGGCGGCGGATTACGTGCACGGCAAGCTGCCCATCTGTACGGTCATCGGCTTCCCCAACGGCTACAGCACGACGGCCGCAAAGTGCTATGAGACGTCCGATGCGGTCTACAACGGCGCAAGCGAAATCGATATGGTGATCAACATCGGCCTGCTCAAGGAGGGGCGCGCAGGCGATGTGCTCGCGCAGATTAACGAGATCAAGCGTTCCTGTGAGGGCAGGCTTCTCAAGGTGATCATTGAAACCTGCCTGCTCACCGAAGAAGAGAAGGTCAGGATGTGCGAAATCGTAAGCGAGTCGGATGCCGATTTCATCAAGACGTCCACGGGGTTCAGCAAGGCGGGCGCCACGAGGGAGGATATCGCACTCTTTAAGCGGCATATGCGTCCCGGAAAGGGCATTAAGGCCGCGGGCGGTATTCGCTCTTTGCAGGACGCCGAGGATTTTCTGAACCTGGGCGCGACGCGCCTGGGCACCAGCTCCGTCGTAAAGCTCATCAAGAACGAACAGCTCGGTTCCTATTAATGCATATCTCAATGCATATCGCAACGGCGGGGTTTCCCGCCGGTCTGGCCGTCGACAAAGTCGACGGCCTCGTGCAAAATGATGGATCATTTTGCACGAAGATCACGGGAGATGTTTTCCTGCGCAAATGCTACGCATTTGACTACGGAAAACGCCCCGTCCGACCGGCAGAGCCGGTCGATACGAATCCAGATGAAGGGGAGTCCTCCCCTTCATGCATCCCCAACCAAGTGACTGGGGTTTTTCAACAATCTAAGCGGCGGGGTTTCCCGCCGTTCTCTTCGTACATTCACCACATCGAAAAACAGGAGGGATTTACATGGAGCTTTCCGTCTTTTTCGATCATATACGCGAGGGCGCCGCGCAGCAGGGCATTTCGCTTGAGCAGGCGATGGAGCGCGTGCGCCGGACCGGCATATCCTGCGTCGAGCTGGATGCGGCCACGCTCGCCCCTGAAGATTCCATGTGCGAGCGGCTCGCGCACAGCGGCCTGCGCGCAAGCTGCCTCTATTCCTTCTTCGACTTTGCCCATGCGAAGCAGGAGGCGCAGGCGCTCGAGCTCGTGGAAAAAGCCGCTTTCATGGGCGCGCGTTACGTGCTCGCCGTCCCTGGCTTCCTTCAGCCGGAGGATGATCAGGCCGCCTGCCTCGCTCGTATGGACGAATCCCTGCGCCGCCTGTGCGCCGCCGCAGACAAGCGCGGCCTCACCGTGTTGATGGAGGATTTCGACAGCGACGCCGCCCCCTATGCCACAGCCGTACAGCTGCGCCGCTTTATGGATACCGTCCCAGGTCTCGCCTGTGCGTTTGATACGGGCAACTTTCTGTGCGCAGGCGAGGACGTGTTGTGCGCATTCCCGCTCCTGGAGGGGCATATACAATACGTGCATTTAAAGGATCGCGCGCTGACCCCGCGCCCCGGCGAGGAAGGCAAGCGCCTGTCCACCGGCCAGATCCTCTATAGCGCCAGCGTCGGTGGCGGCGCCATTCCCATGGACAGGTGCCTCCGCCGCCTGCGTGCCACAGGCTATGACGGCGTGCTCGCCATCGAGCACTTCGGTTCCCCCGATCAGCTGTCTGACATCGAGCGCTCTGCCGCCTTCGTACTCGCGCACTGGCAGTGAACACATCTCGTCCAATCAAGCGGGGCTGCCCGGCCGATAAACGGCTGGGCAGCCCCGTTTGTTTTACCTCTGTCCGTAGTAGGCGTTCGGTCCGTGCTTGCGCAAAAAATGCTTGTCCTTGATGTACTGCGGCATTTCCGGGCGCGGCGAGGTAACCGGCAGCGCCTCCGTGTGCCAGGCCATCATCGCCACCTCCTCGAGCACCACCGCGTTGTGCAGGGCCTCCAGCGCGTCCTTCCCCCATGTAAACGGTCCGTGGGTATAGAGCAGCGCGCCCGGTACGTGTTGGGGATTGATGCGCCTTTGCTCAAAGAAGCGGACAATCGCCGTCCCGGTCTCTCGCTCATAGGCCCGCTCCACCTGCTCCTGCGTCAGCACCGGGATACAGGGCACCTCGCCGTAGATATAATCCGCGTGGGTCGTGCCGTACGCCGGGATGGCGCGCCCCGCCTGCGCCCAAATCGTCGCCCAACGCGAGTGCGTATGCACGACGCCGCCCACCTGCGTAAATCCCCTGTAGATTTCGACGTGTGTGGGCGTGTCCGACGAGGGATTCAGCGTTCCCTCGACCTTTTTTCCTTCCAGATCTATGACGACCATGCATTCCGGCGTCAGCTCTTCGTAGGGTACGCCCGAGGGCTTGATCACAAACAGCCCCTTATCGCGGTCGATCCCCGAAACGTTTCCCCAGGTGAACGTCACCAGCCCATGCTTGGGCAGCGACATATTCGCCTCATATACCTGCTCCCTTAGCGTCCTGAGCATCGTCTATCCCCTCCCTGCGCCGCTTTCAGCGAAAGCATTGCACCGCGGCCTTTTCGACCGGGATGCAGGCCGTATAGCCCTGCATGTATCTGCCGAAGCCCGCGACATCCGCCGCATCCGGCCACAGGGTTTCGCACGCCTTGCCCGCAAACACGCGGTTGGAAAGGTAATCCTCCAGCGTTTCGCCCACAGCGCGGTTCGTGCGGTATGCGGCCAGCAGCGCGATGCCCCACGCGCCGCCCTCGCCCGCCGTCTCCATCACGGAGACCGGCGTCTGAAGCGCCGCCGCCATCATGCGCTGGCCGACGCCCTTCGTCTTGAACAGGCCTCCATGTCCAAAGATCTGGTCGATCTTCACGTTTTCCTCGTGAATGAGGATGTCCATGCCGATTTTCAGCGTCGCCAGCGCGGCGTATAGATGCGCGCGCATGAAGTTTGCCAGCGTAAAGCGGCTGTCCGCCGTGCGCATGAAGAGCGGCCTGCCCTCGTCCAGCTCGGTGATCGGCTCGCCGGATACGTAGTTATAGGCCATCAGGCCGCCGCAGTCCGCGTCGGCCTCCAAAGCCTTGCGGTAAAGCGTGCCAAATAGCGTGCCCGCGTCTGCATCCATCCCCATCGCCCTGGCGAACTCGCCGAACAGGCCGACCCACGCGTTCAGATCGGATGTGCAGTTGTTGCTGTGCGCCATGGCGACCGGCGCGCCGGAGGGCGTCGTCACCATATCGATCTGTGTATACACCTTGGAAAGGGCCTTCTCCAGCACGATCATCGCGAAGATCGACGTGCCCGCCGATACGTTGCCCGTGCGCCGCCTTACGCTGTTCGTTGCCACCATGCCCGTCCCCGCGTCGCCTTCCGGCGGGCAGAGCGGGATGCCGGCGCAAAGCTCGCCGGAAGCGTCCAGCAGTCTGGCGCCTTCCTCTGTTAGCGCGCCCGCGTCCGCGCCCGCCGTAAGCACCTGCGGCAGGATTCCGCGCAGCGTATACGGCAAAGAGCGCGCCTTGAGCTCGGCGTCCATTTGCGCGAGCATGGCCGCGTCATAATCGCACCGCTCGCTGTCGATCGGGAACATGCCGGAGGCGTCGCCCACGCCGAGCACGCGCCTGCCCGTAAGCTTCAGGTGCACGTAGCCCGCCAGGGTCGTCAGGTAATCGATATCCTTTACGTGCGGCTCGCCGTTCAGGATGGCCTGATACAGGTGCGCGATGCTCCAGCGCAGCGGGATGTTGAAGTTGAGTCGCTCCGTGAGCTTGGCCGCCGCCTCGCCCGTGGTTGTGTTGCGCCAGGTGCGAAACGGCGTCAACAGCCTTCCGTCCCTGTCCAGCACCAGATATCCGTGCATCATCGCGCTAATGCCGATCGCCCCGACCCTGCGCAGCCCCACGCCGTAGCGCGCCTGTACGTCGGCGCGCAGGTTCCGGTAACACTCCCGCAGGCCGCAGAGCACGTCCTCCAGGCGGTACGTCCAAATGCCGTCTTCCAGGCGGTTCTCCCATTCATAGCTGCCCGATGCGACCGGCTCGCCGCGCTCGTCGATCAGCACCGCCTTGATCCGTGTCGAGCCGAACTCAATGCCCAGCGACGTTTTCCCGCTTTCGATCGCTTGCCTGATATCCATGTCGTCCTTCGCTCCCATCTTCTGTCCGTATTCTTCGCTTTCAAGCCCATATTGCTCGAGAATATGGCTACGATTTGTATTCGATAAAGACCGGCGTTCTTCCTGCCTCCCCGAAGGCGTCAATCGGTTTCCGGCAGCCATACGCGCATCTGCGTAAGCCCCCTGTTCCCCCAGGCGTAATACGGCGTCAGCTGGATCACGCACGCCTCGCTCGACGGGCGACGGGCGCTATAGAGCGTCGCAAGGCGCTCGATGCGCTCGCCTGCTACCCGCAGGCGCACGCATCCGCAGAGCGCATCGCTTTCATAGGCGCCAACCGCCGGCTCCGCGTCCCGCTTCACCCGTAGAGAGAGCACGTCCTCCCCGTTGTCCACGCCTTGCGCGCAATAGACCAGCGGTCCGCGCATGAAGGCCACGCGCCCGCTGTCCGCGGCCACCGCGCCCGCAGCAAAGACGCGCCTGGGGCGCATGTCCAGCTCGACCTCCACGCAGTCCTCCCGCGTAAAATCGCCCGAGATATACGCGTATCCCCTTTCGATGCGACAGGCCGTCTCTTGTCCGTTTCGCAAAATGCGCGTCTCCTCGCTCCACGCGGGCAGGCGGATGGCCAGCGTCATGCGCATACGCCCCTTCTCCGGTTCAAAGCGGTAGCGCAGCCTGCCGTCGTAGGGGTAACCGGCCTCGAGGCGCACCGCGCCGCCCAGCGCCCGCGTCCGAACGCGCCCCGCGACGAATAGATGGGAATAAAGCACACCCGGTTCCTCGGCCCAGGCGTAATCGCCGATCGAGGCGAGCAGCCGGGCCACGTTCGGCGGGCAACAGGCGCACCCAAACCAGCCCGGGCGTTGGGGCAGCGCGTGGCGCAGCGGCCTCGCCTGCCCGGAAATGCCCGGGATAACTTCCAGCGGATTGACGTAAAAGAAGCGCTTGCCGTCGAGCTGCATGCCCGCGAGCACGCAGTTGTACAGCGCCCTTTCCATCACGTCCGCATAACCGGCGTCCTTTTCAAGCGCAAGCATCCGCTTCCCCAGGAAGATCAGACCGATCGCCGCGCAGGTCTCCGCATACGCCGTATCGTTGGGCAGGTGGTAATCCTCGGTAAACGCTTCGCCCTCGTAGCACGACCCGATCGCCCCCGTGACGTACATGCGCCGCTCGGTGATATTGCGCCAAAGCCGGCGGCAGGCCTCGGCGAGCGGCGCGTCCGCCGAGGCTGCGGCGACGTCCGCCATGCCTGCGAGCAGGTATACCGCCCGCACAGCGTGCCCCGTCGCCTCCGTAAGCCGCCTGACAGGCGCCTGATTTTGCGCGTACGACCGGTCCGTCGCGTCCATGCCCCATACCTGCCAGCCGCGCGTACGCGACTCCTTGAGAAAATAATCCGCATCCACGCCCCGAACGTCGATAAAATGGCGCGCAAGCTGCATATACCTGGCGTCACCCGTCGCGCCATATAGCCGCATCAGCGCCAGTTCGATCTCCGGATGCCCCGGATACCCGGGCGCTCCCTGTGTAATGAATCGCTCGTAGATGTGGTCGGCCATGCGCCGCATGACGCAAAGCAGCTTTTTCTTGCCCGTGCTCTGCGCATAGGCGACCGCCGCCTCGATCATGTGCCCGGCGCAGTAAAGCTCGTGCGCCTCCTGCAGGTTCGTCCAGCGGCGTCCCGGTTCCTTCACGGTAAAGTACGTATTCAGGTAGCCGTCCGCGCGCTGCGCCATAGCGATCAGGTCGATCAGCGCGTCGCATCGCCTCTCCAATTCTTCATCCGGGTGTGCGCCCAGCGTATAGGCGGCCGCCTCCAGCCACTTGGCCACGTCGCTATCCTGAAAGACCATACCGTAGAATTCCCCGTCGCATTTCCCTTCGCGCAGCGTCTGCGCCGCCTGGCGGAAGTTTTCGACGGCGTGGCTCTTCTCCACACCGGGGATCTCGTCTCGCAGCGCCCGCTCCTGATAGGGAAGCACGACCTCGCGGATCAACCGTTCGTATCGCCCGAAAAAGGCGTCCGATGCCTCAAACATCATGCATGCCCACCTCCGTCTTTGTTCAACGCATACAGCGCGCCGCTCATATACCGGCATGCCTCTGGATAGTCCCATCTGTTCCAGCCCATCGGCGGGTAGGGCGCAAACGCATCCTTCTTTCTGAGCATAATTCGCCTCCGTTCGACCTCTTTGGCTCTATAGTAGCGTGTTTCCCGGCCAAAAACAAGATGGATGGGAAATCGAACACAAAAAAAGCGGGCTGCCGCAGCAACCCGCTTTTCATTTGCCTTTTCTTTACGAAGCGGACGATCAGCCCAGCTCCGCGAAGTACTTGATGGTACGAACCATCTGGCTGGTGTAGGAATTCTCGTTGTCGTACCAGGAGACGACCTGCACCTGATAGGTGTCGTCGTCGATCTTGGTGACCATGGTCTGCGTCGCGTCGAACAGCGAGCCGTAGGAGGAACCGATCACGTCGGAGGACACGATCTCGTCCGTGTTGTAGCCGAAGGAGGTCGACGCGTTCGCCTTCATGGCGGCGTTGATGGAATCCTTCGTCACGTCCTGGCCCTTGACGACCGCGACCAGAATGGTGGTCGATCCGGTGCAAACCGGTACGCGCTGCGCAGAGCCGATCAGCTTGCCGTTGAGCTCCGGGATGACCAGGCCGATGGCCTTGGCAGCGCCGGTGCTGTTGGGCACGATGTTCTGGGCGCCGGCGCGCGCACGGCGAAGATCGCCCTTGCGGTGCGGGCCGTCCAGGATCATCTGATCGCCGGTGTAAGCGTGCACCGTCGTCATGATGCCCGAGACGATCGGGTACTTATCGTTCAGGGCCTTGGCCATGGGGGCCAGGCAGTTCGTGGTGCAGGAAGCTGCGGAGATGATCTTATCTTCCGGGGTCAGGATGTTCTCGTTGACCGAGAAGACGACCGTGGGCAGATCATTGCCGGCAGGCGCAGAGATGACGACCTTCTTGGCGCCGGCTTCGATGTGCGCCATGGACTTCGCCTTGCTGGTATAAAAGCCCGTGCATTCGAGCACGACGTCTACGTTCAGCTCGCCCCAGGGCAGCTCATTCGCCTTGGGCTTGGCGTAGATGGTAATTTCCTTGCCTTCCACGGTGATCGAACCCGGCACCTTCACGGTCTTGCCGTCTTCTTCGAAGACCGGCTCCTTGGAGGTGACGGAGTCCTTAAACTTGAAGCCGCCCTGCGCGGTGTCGTACTTGAGCAAATGCGCCAGCATCTTCGGGCTGGTCAGGTCATTGATGGCGACAACCTCATAGCCCTCGGCGCCAAACATCTGGCGGAAGGCCAGACGGCCGATGCGGCCGAAACCATTGATAGCTACTCTAACCATTGGAATCTCCTCCTGATTATCGATTCAAGGTCATTGGATACCACCCATATTGTAACCAATATTGCTGTAATTTGCAAGGGCTCTGGCGAATTTTCACGCGGATTGTGAAATCATTCTCAATCAGGTCAATCCGCTTGTACGTTATTTCAAGGCCTCCGGATTCAGACATTGCAGCTCCGTAGGCACGAACAGGCCGTCCTTACGGATCAGCTCGCCGTCGAAGTACATCTCTCCCCCGCCGTATTCGGGCGTCTGAATGCAAACGAGGTCCCAGTGAATGGCGCTCTTGTTGCCGTTGGGGCATTCGTCGTAGCAGTTGCCCGGCGTAAAGTGGAAAGAGCCCGCGATCTTCTCGTCAAAGAGCGTGTCCTTGATGGCGCTGGTAATGTAAGGGTTCACGCCGATGGCAAACTCGCCTACATAGCGCGCGCCCTCGTCCGTGTCAAACACCTTGTTCACTTTTTCCGTGTCGTTCGCCGTCGCCTTTACGATCTTGCCGTCTTGAAAAGTCAGGCTCACGTTTTCAAACGTCGTTCCCTGATATAGGCTGGGCGTGTTGTACGTCAGCGTACCGTTCACGCTCTCCCGCACGGGCGCGGTGAAGACCTCTCCATCCGGGATGTTCAGCTTGCCGTCGCATTTGATGGCCGGCATGCCCTGGATCGAAAACGTCAGATCTGTCCCCTTGCCTACGATGCGCACCCGGTCGGTTCGCTCCATGCGCGAGACCAGCGCGTCCATCGCGCGGCTCATCTTTTCGTAATCGAGGTTGCAGACGTTAAAGTAGTGGTCCTCAAACGCCTCCGTGGAAAGGCCCGCGGCCTGGGCCATGCTCGGCGTGGGATAGCGCAGCACCACCCACTTGGTGCGCGGCACGCGGATCATGCTGTGCACCGGGTGGGCGAAAAACTTTGCGTGCATCTGCTGCTTATCCCCGGGTACGTCGCCCGTCTCCATCATGTTGTCGCCCGCGCGGATGCCGATATAGGCCTGCATTTGCTCCATGCGTAGGCTCTCCACCTGCGCCATGAGCCCCAGCTGCCGCTCATTACAGCCCATCATCAGCGCGCGGTTCACCGCCGGGTCCTTGATGTCGACAAACGGGACACCGCCCGCCGCATAGATTTCGCGCACCAGCGCCGTCACGAAATCGCGTTCAAAACCGGTGTTTTCGATCAGCACGTTTTCGCCGGGCTTCACGTCGCACGCATAGCGCACGATGTTTCTCGCCAGCGTATCGATTCTCGCATCTCTCATACCTGTAATCCTCCTCGTTCCTTCCGTGTCCTGTATTCCTTATACTTGCGCGCGCCCAGGCGCGCGATGGGGCGCTCAAAGGCGTATGTGATCAAAACCGCGACCGCGAGCGAAAGCAAAAATGCGAGCAGCGTATATTGCCACTGCCAGGGCATTTCCCCGTCGAAGTTCGGCTCCAGGGATGCGGAGGGCGGAATGCGCCACTGCCTTAGCTTGACGGCCAGGTACTGATGCCAAATGTAAAAATTAAAAGATATCGCAGAGAGAAAACGCATCAGCCGGTTCGATAGGAGGCCCCGCCAGAGCGCGCCCGCGTTGGCGCTGCATACGATGAAGGCGGCCAACACCGCGCTGAGCGAAAAACGGCCCCGCATCTGCAAAAGGCGGATGTCCTCGTGCGTGGGCGCGCCCGCCTGCCGGACGACGAGGCGCCATACGGCGCACAGCAGCATGACCGACACGGCGGTAAACAATATGCGCGTCGCCGGCGTATGCCGAAGGGAGCGGGAGAGCTGCACGAACGCGATCGCCGCGAGAAAGCCGTTGGCGTATACGTCGAAAAACGCCGGCAGTTGGTTGACCAGCAGCGTCGTGTCCGGACAAAAGGCCGATGCCAGCGCGCGGTAGAGAAAGGACGCGCCGACCATCGCCGCATACATCGCCGCCGGACGTTTCAGGAACGCCCTCGCCAGCAGCGGAAAGAGCAGATAGAACTGCACCTCGATCGCCAACGTCCACAGCACGACGTTGAGTTGCGTGCCCACGTAGGTATCGAAGAAAAATACGTGCGTGAACGTAAGATGTGAGACGAGGTCCCGCGCCATGTAACCCCCCGTGCTGTACAGGCCCTGCGGCAGGGCGACAAAGAAGAAGATGGACAGCACGCAAAGCCAGTACGAAGGCAGGATACGCAGCGCGCGTCGCACGTAAAAACCAGCCGTCTCCGGCAGGCGCGGCGACGGGGTTCCCATCTCCCTCGCATAGGGCAGGAAGAGCAAAAAGCCGCTGATGAGCAGCATCGCGTCCACCCAAATGTATCCGGCGCGCACGAGCGGGTCGAGGTTAAGCGTCATGTTGCCCACGCTCAACACCGGCCACATCCAGGATTGCTGCCAAATGTGGTACCAGGCGACGATGAAGATGCACAGCGCGCGTATGCCGTCGAGCACGCCCACGTGGCGCGTGTCGACGCTCGCGCAGGCGTCCGCCCGCCATCGGTCGATCGGGTTCATCGGATTCCTCCCTTTGATTCGCCTTTTCGCATCCGTCAGATGACGATATCCGGCTCCTGTTCGCCGGGGCCTTCCGCCTGCTCATCCGGCACCAGCTGCACGACCAGCTTGTGCGGCAGGCAGACGATCGTTTTCGCCGCGCGGCGCGTCTCTCCCTGTGAGATGCACACGCCGTCGCGGCAATTCGCCTCGATCATGCGCACGCCGCCTTCCTTCACTTCAATGACGTTGAGGCTGCCGTCCGCCTGGGGGATCTCATAGGTGCCGTCGGCGGCGAGGGGCTTGGACAGCACGACGCGGCCGTCGACCGTCACCTGCACCGTCGATACGTTGCGCGGCTCGAGCATCCTGGTAACGCCGAAGCCGCCGAGCGCGACGAGCGCGACAATCGCGATCAGCATCAGGTCTTTTCGTTTCAACATGTTCATTCCTGTGCGCGGGTAAAGCGCATCGTCTCCCCATTTTTTTCGCGCTTGAGCGTCATGCGCTCCTCGTCCATCGATACGATCGCGTGCGTCCTCTCCGCAGGGTGCGGCGCATCTCCGATCATCAGCGCGTATCCGTTTACGTCGAAGTAGTATTCCCCGCCGTCAAATGTACAAGTCCCGTCCGGGCGGAATTCTACGCTTTCGTCCGCGCCCTCCCGCGTCCAGGAACCCAAAATCAGGTACACAAAACCCTTCAGCAGCTTTTGACTGTCTTTATAGCCGTTCGAGGCCTGCAGATACGGCATAGCCTCCAGGCGGCTTCCCGCGTCGATCAGTTTTTTGGCGTAGTGGTAGTTGGCCGCCTCATACAGCGCGTCGATGCCGTCATAAGGCGCGGGCAGCTTCTTGCCGACATAGGGCTTCAGCCCCTCGACGACCGGCGCATAGTTGCCTACGTCCATCTCCAGATTCAAATCGGTCCAAACCGCCTCCAGCCAGTCGTCGTATACGGCGGCTGCGCGCTCTTGCGCATCCTCATAGTCGCCCAGCGAGAGGAATACCTCCCCCGCTTCCTCCGGATCCCCCGCAGCACTGCGTTGCTCGGCGTAGCGGTACAGGCTGGCCTTGGCGCGCGCGTCAGCATCCTGATACCCGGACGCTTCCCGGTATTTTGCCGCGGCCTCCTGTAGCTTCTCCTCCGCCTCCAGCGCCTGGGCCTGGGCGTACGGGCAGGCGAGGGCGCGCTCGCGCGCGTCCTGATAGCTGCCCAGCGCCTCAAAGAGAACCTGGGCGCGCTCAAAGTCGCCCACGGCAAACAGCTTGTCCGCCGCGCCGTAATTCGCCTCCAGCACCTTGCGCGAAGCATCCGAGTACTTGCCCAGCGCCTCAAAGCGCCTGGCCGCCTCGTCGAACTTTCCCGCCTCCAGCGCCTGCTGCGCCGCGAGGTAGCGCGTCTGCTGCGCGCGGGATGCCGCCCCCTCGTATTCGCCCAGCGCCTCGTAGCGCGCGATCGCCTCGTCGTACTGCTCGTCGGCGGCCAGCTTCTCCGCTTCCAGGTAGCGCGCACGCAGCGCCTGATCCTGCGCGTCCTTGTAGTCCGGGATGCGCTCCAGATATCCGGCGGCGGTTTCGTAGTCCCCCTCGCCTAGAGAGGCCATGCCCGGCAAATACAGCGCCTCCTGCCAGAGGATCTGCGCGTCCTCGTACTCGCCCAGGCTCTTGAACATCTCGCTCGCCGCTTCGTACGCGCCGTCGTTCATGAGCGCTACGCCGTGCGCGTACTTCGCCTTTTCCAGCTGCAGGGGCGCGTCCTCATACGTCCCCAGCTGCGCGTAGGCGTCCATCGCCTGTTCATATGCGCCGGCCTCCATCATCTGCCCCGCGCCCAGGTACAGGCACTCGCTCGCCTTCGCCTGCGCATCCTCGTATTGCGGTATCGAAGAGAATAGCTGCGCCGCCTCCTCGTACGCCTCCGCCGCCAGCCTCTGCGCGCCCAGCAGATACGTGCATTCCGTCCGCCTCGCGTCTGCGTCCTGATAGTCCGCCAGCGCGGCATATCGCGCCAGCGCCCCTTCGTAGTCCTCCGCCTGCATCGCCTGACCGGCCAGCGCATAGCTGATCTCGGTCGCATGCGCGTCGGCCTCCTTATAGCCGGCGAGGTCCGCGAGCAGCGCCTCCGCCTCTTCATATTTCAGCTCTTCCTGATACAGCAGCGCGCGCAGATAGCGCGCCTCCCTTTCTTGCTCGCTCGCCTGGGGCAGTTTCAGCGCCGCCAGCCGCTCCTGCGCTTCGACGAGCGAGGCCTCGTCGCCCTCCGCGATGAGCGCGAGCGCGATCGCGTATTCGGCTTCGTCTGCCTGGACGGCGGCGTCGCGGTAATCGCCCAGGTTCAAAAACGCCTCCTTGGCCTGTACGGCCTGGTCGTTACGCAGCAGATATTTGCCGTATTGATAGTGGAATTCCGGAATTCCCCAGGTGACGGTCGCATAAGCGCCGGCGGCGACGACCACCACGGCGGCGACCGTCCCCGTGACGATCCGGCGGCGGCGGCGGCGGCGCAGCAATTCCTGCTGGCGCGCGTATTCTTTTTCCGAGGCCTCTTGGCGGGCGCGCTGGGCGATCTCCTCCAGCTCTGCCTCGCGCTTTTGTATGACCGCGTCTACCGCGTCCTCGCTGTATTTCTCAATGACCTCGTCCTTCGCGCGCTCGCATCGCCTGCAAACCGTCTCGGTCGCAGCGTTTGCCCGTCCGCAAACGCATAGCCATACCGGCCCCTGCACCTCCGGATAGCCGACGGCGTCCGCGCCCGCTACAAAGCGCAGCATCTCTCGCCGGCGCCCCTCCGGGATGATGTTGGGGATGTACTCCTGCGTCGAAGCGTTGTCCCGGCGCCAGATGGTCGCGTCGTCGAACCAGACCTTTTCCACCACCAGATCGATCTGCGCGATGTCGGGGTCATCCTCCAGCGGCACGTCCGCGACGAAGTTCTCCCTGCCGCCGCCCTTTAAATCCATCACGCGCTCGACGACGCGCTGCTTTAGATTTCCCTGTTTATCCAGGCAGGTCAGCGTCACCTGTACGCTCGAAACCTGCTTATTCTCCAGATTGAAAAAAGTGAGGCTGCATGCGGGCCGTTCCTGTGTGGGCAGCTCGAACGCAAAAAGCTCTATCGGGCAAGTCAAGTCAATTTTCATCCTTTGTCGCCTCCCATCCTGGCGCTGCGCGCGCATAGAGCAAGCCGCAAAACGCGGGCATTGCTCTGCGCCGAAAGTCTCCCAGTAGAAATGATAAGATCAAAATCTGTTTTTGTCAATCAATGTGCATCAATTTCCATTGGATTGGGCCCACATTGACACCCGGCGCCCGCATTGCTATAATGCATTCATTCCATTGCCCGGAGGATCTGTAGATGAGTGATGAAAAAGCCGCGCTGCGCGCGCTGTGCCTGGCCGCGCGCATTATCCTGGAAAATGGCGGGGAGACCTATCGCGTGGAGGAAACCGTCCTGCGCATGGCCTCCGGCCTGGGGCTGCGGGATGCGCGCGTCGTCGCCTTCCCGACGAGCCTGTTTGTGACGCTCGGCACACGCACCATCACCATGCGCGTCGCTAGGCGGGGCAACGACCTGCAACGCCTCGCCTCCGCCAACGACATCTCGCGCCACGTGGCCTTCGGCGCGATGAATGCGCAGGAGGCGGAGCGCGCGCTGCTCGCCATCAACCAAAGCCCCGCGCCCGCGCAGCCTCTGCTCATCGCGGCCTCCGGCGTTTGCGCGGCGATGTTTGCCCTGATGTTTCGCGGGGGCGCCGGGGCAGCGCTCGTCGCGTTTATGACCGGCGCCCTCTCGCAGGCCGTGTCTCCGCTCTTCTCCAGGCTTGAGATGTCGCACCTCGTCACGAACGTGGTCGGCGGCTTCTTGACCGCCTTTATCGCGGTCGGCGTGCACTATTTTTGCCCGTATCAAAGCCCCAATGCGGCCATCGCCGGCGGCATCATGCCGCTGCTCTCCGGCCTGCTCATGACCAACGCCATGCGCGACACCATGTACGGCGATCTCGTCTCCGGGGTATCGCGCGCGGTCGAGGCGTTGCTCATCGCGGCCACGGTGGCCTGCGGGGTGTTCGTCGCGCTCAAGTTCTGGGCGCTGTTTGGGGGGCTGTAACGATGTATTTCTTGATCTCCGCCGTCAGCTCTTTTTTTGCGGCCGGGGCCTTTGCACTCTTGTTCCACGCGCCCAGGCGGACGGTGCTTTGCTCCTGCGGCATCGGCATGGCGGGCTATTTGCTCTACGTCGTGCTCGCCTGGCTGGGCGCCGGCGCGGTTTCCTGTTATTTTTTCGGCGCGCTGCTCATGAGCGCGCTGAGCGAGATCGCCGCCCGCCGGTTTAAAATGCCCGCGACCGTCTTTCTTTCCAGCTCCCTGGTGACGCTCGTACCCGGCTACGACCTGTTTCAGCTCATGCTCTCTCTCGTTCAAAACGACGGCTCTCTCGCCGCCTCTCACGGTGTCGCGGCGCTACAAGGCGTCATGGCGATCGCCGCCGCCACCGCCGCGTGCTCGGTCGTCTTTCGGGCGATGAAGCCGCGGAAATCCGCGGCTTCATGATCCTGTCCTATTTTCCGGCTACAGGCCGGGCTTTTTTTATAGATCGTAGAGCTTTTGAACCTCCTGCTCCGTCAGCTCCCGCCATTCGCCCCGCCCAAGCGAGCCCAGCTGCAGCGGGCCGAACTGCACGCGCCGCAGCATGAGCACGCGATGCCCCACCGCCTCGAACATGCGGCGCACCTGGCGGTTGCGCCCCTCGTGAATGGTCACGAGCGCGACGGTGGCGAACGCCTCCTGCCGGATCACGCGCACCTGCGCCGGCGACGTCTTCCTCGTCTCTGCTGCAAGCAGAACGCCCGCGCGCAGACGGCGGATGCTCTCCAGCGATAGGTCGCCGGTCACCCGTGCGAGGTACACCTTGTCCACCTCGCGGCTGGGGTGCAGCAACCGCTGGGCCAGCTCGCCGTCGTTGGTGAGCAGCAGCAGGCCCTCGCTATCGTAGTCCAGCCGGCCAACGGGATAGATGCGCTCCGGGATCTCTCCCGCAAAGCGGCGCAGCACCGTCTCGCGCCCCTTGTCGTCGCTGACAGTCGTCACCTCGCCAGCGGGCTTGTGATACAGGATGTAGCGCTTTCGTGCCTCCGGCGTAACCTCTGCGCCGTCCAGGGTAACCCGTTGCCCCTTCTCTACCTGCGTACCCAGCTCCGTCACCGCTGCGCCGTCCACGCATACGCGCCCTTCGAGTATGATTTCCTCGCACTTTCTGCGGGAAGCGACGCCGCAAAGCGCCAGATATTTTTGCAAACGCATGGGCTCATCCTTTCCGCCGCTTAAAGCATCTTGTAGTAAAACAGCGCGCTGTCGAGCAAGGCGCTGGGTTTTTCGCGCTTGCGGGCCAGCCCTGCGTAGAGCAGGCAGTCCACCCCGCCCAGCGTAAATCCGCAGTGCTCTAGAAACTGGCAGGCAGCGGGGTTGGCGTCCTGCGTCTCCACGGTCACGCCCTCCATCCCATGCAGGCCCGCCCAATCCATCGCTACGTCCATCAGCTCGCGCCCCAGCCCCTTGCGCCGCGCGGGGATGTCCACGCGCACGTCGAGCACGAGCGCCATGTGGTTCCAGTTCTGGGCGATCACCATCTGCCCGCACAGCACGCCGTCCAGATAGCCGAAGAAGGCGTCCCGGTCGCGGCGACCCAAAAAGCCCTCCGCCGTGATCTGTTCGTTTTCGGCCCCCCTGCGCCATGCGGCATTGGTGAGCGGCTTGTATTCCAGCGAAAACCCGCCGCGCGCAAGCCGAAGCGCCGCCACCTCGGCGACGAGGTGGCGGGCGTCCAGCGTATTCAAAAGATGGGCGTTTGTTTCATCCATTCGTACGATCTTCATCGGTTACTCCTTTTATGCGGGGCCGCCAAGCAGCGGCCAGTGCAGCAAAATGGTCTTGAGGTTTGTCATGAAGGACTCCGCCTGAACGCTGCGCGCGGCCACGAGCGGCACCGTCATCAGCGTCTGCCCGTCCAGCACGGCGCTCGCCGTGCCCAGCTGCACGCCCGCGTAGACCGGGGCGGCGACGGCGTCCGGCAGGTCGATGACGAGCTTGGCCTCCTCCCCCTCGCGCACGGGGATCGAAAGGCTCGTCTGCGCCACCGCGCGCACGCTCCTCTCCATACCGCCCCCTACGCTGACGGCGCGGGCGTCCTGCCCGGCCCGAAACAGGGTGAGCATGTCGTATTCTTCAAAGCACGCGTCCATCAGCCTCGCCGCCTCGTCAAACCAATCGCCGCAGTTCAGCAAAGCGCCGACGAGCTCCATCCCCTCCCTGCGCGCGCCAAACGCGAGGCAGCGCCCCGCGGCGCGCGTATAGCCGGTCTTGATGCCGGTCGCGCCCGGGTAGTCGGAGAGCAGGCGGTTCTTGTTGCGCAGCTGCCGGTCGTATTCGCGCCCCTCCCAGGGGATCGACGCCCGCTGGGTCGATACGAGGTCGCGAAAGCGGGGGATTGTCATAGCCGTGCGCGCGATGAGCGCAAGGTCGTGCGCGGTCGTATAGTGCCCGTCCATGGGCAGGCCGTGCGGTGTGATGAAGTGCGTACGCGTCGCGCCCAGCTCTTTGGCCCGCGCGTTCATCAGCTCGGCGAAGCCTTCGACGCTGCCGCCCAGATGCTCGGCAATCGCCACCGCCGCATCGTTGCCCGATGCGAGCATCAGGCCCGTCACCATCTGTTCGAGCGTCAGCTTTTCGTTCAGGTTCAGGTAGATCGACGTGCCGGGCACGCCGTAGGCGTTTTTAGAGCAGACGACCTCGTCTGAAAGGTTTCCGCGCTCGAAAGCGAGCAGCGCCGTCATCACCTTTGTGGTCGACGCCATGGGCAGCTGCGCGTCCGCGTTGAAGGAAAAGAGCACGCGGCCCGTCGATTGCTCCATGACGCAGGCGGCGGCTGCGCTCGTCGCTTTTGCCGCAGTTCCATTATACAGGAGTAAAAGCGCCGTGAAAAGCCCCGCGATCCATCTTTTCATAAATTCCCCACCCCTTCGTATCCATAAAAGAGCTTATGCAGCCGGAATCTTCACCATCCCTTTGTTGACAAAAACGGTCTGTTTCGTCTATCATAAGCTATCTGATACAAAGGAGCCGATTCACGATGAAAATTCAGCCTCTCAAGGGCATGCGGGATTATCTGCCTTCCGAAATGCGTCTGCGCGACTACGTGCAGGGCGAAATTCTAAAGACCTACCGGATGAGCGGCTTTGAACGCATTGCGACGCCCATGCTCGAGGATATGGAAAACCTCGATAAGAGCGACGGCGGCGATAACCTCAACCTGATCTTTAAAGTGTTAAAGCGGGGCGACAAACTCGATGCGGCGCTTGCCGCTGGCGACGAGAAGGCCTTGTCGGATATGGGGCTGCGCTATGACCTGACGCTCCCCCTCTCCCGATATTACGCGGCAAACCGCGCAAATCTTCCCGCGCCCTTCAAGGTCATTCAGACGGACCGCGTCTTTCGCGCGGAGCGCCCGCAAAAGGGACGCATGCGCGAGTTCGTGCAGTGCGATATCGACATTCTCGGCGACGAGAGCGTGAACGCTGAGATCGAGCTCATCGACGTGACGTCCCGCGCGCTGCTCGCGATCGGCCTGAAGGACTTCACCGTAAACATCAACGACCGGCGCATGCTGCGCGGTATGCTGAAGACGATGGGCTTTGAAAGCGCTGCGCTGGACAGCGTGTGCGTCACCTTTGACAAGCTGGATAAGATCGGTGCGGATGGCGTCTGCGCGGAGCTTGTGGAAAAGGGGGCCTCCGTGCAGGCGGTGGAGGCGCTGCGCAGCTTTTTGCAGGCGGGCGATTTCGCGCTCGAGCGCGTCGCGGCGCTGTGCGAGGATCGATCCCTTTTCGATAACGTGCGGCTCGTCATCGATACCGTGCGCCGTCTCGCCGGCGACCGCTATGCCGTCTCCTACTGTCCCTCCCTCGTGCGCGGCCAGGGCTACTATACAGGCATGGTCTTCGAGGTGACCTGCGCCGCCTTCTCCGGCGCGGTCGCCGGCGGCGGCCGCTACGACGAGATGATCGGCAAGTTCATCGGGCAAAAGGTGCCCGCCGTAGGCTTCTCCATCGGCTTTGAGCGCATCTGCGGCATCCTCGCGGAGCAGGGCTTCGTCATCCCTGCGGACAAGCCCAAGCTCGCGCTGCTGTATCGCGAGGAGGCGGACTTTGCGCAGGTGTTGGCCAAGGCGCAGACGCTTCGCGAGGGCTACGCGGTCACGGCGCTCCCCCAGCAAAAGAAGCTGGGTCGTCAGCTCGGCTCGCTCGAGGCGTCGGGTTTTGCCGCCGTCGCCTTTGCGGACAACGACGATATCAAGCCGCTTGGGCAGAAGGCATAATGTATAAAAAATCCGGGCAGCTAAAAACGCGGCCCGGTTTTTATTTTTTCGTTGACATCGCCTTCCTAATGTGATATATTCACCTCATCAAGAGACAAATACATCTCAATTGGAGGCTATAAAATGCGTAAAAATAAGATCAAGCGGATCGTCGGCCTCGGCGTGGCCAGCGTGTTGGCGCTGATCCTATCCGTTCTCTTTTCGATAATCTATAACGAGTCGCGCCTCGTCGCGCCGATGGACTTTTCCACCTACGTCTTTCGACCGAAAGATCTGCCGATGCTCTGCGCCGTCCCGCTTTTTTGCCTGTATGTGTGGTACCTGCTGGCGTTGCTCATCGGATCTATCTATCGTCAAAATCGGGCGCCCGCCCGGTCGAACTACACGCGCCGGTTGAATCCTAAGCTCGGCCTGCTGGGCTTTCTGGGCTTCTTCGGGTTTACAGGCTTCGCGACCTATCATATGGATAAGACGGTCTTTCCCTTCATCTTTTTTCTCTTCTTCGGCTTTTTCGGCTTCTTCTTTGAAGGGAAGATGTCCGGTCTTTACATGGACGAGCGCTATCTAGGCAACGTTCAAAAAGCGCAGCTTCAGGCCTATCGCGTGGGGTTTGTCCTCGTCTTCCTGCTCCTGCTTCTTCTGGGGCTAGGCGCTTTTAAAGGCAACCTGGAGCATGCGTTGATCTTTCTGGTCATCGGCCTGTCGCTCTCGGTGGCGCTGGTGCTCTTTCTTAGCGAATATCTGCTCTATCGCCTGGATCAGGCTGATCCGCCTTCTGACGACGAGGTGTAATCGATGCCGGAATTTGAATGCAGGCTCAAAAAGTACAGACTGCTCAGCGGCATGACGCAGGAGCAGCTGGCCCTGCGCGTCGGCGTACGGCGCGAGACCATCATGCGGCTTGAAAAGGCGCAGTACAACCCCTCGCTCAAGCTCGCAATCGATCTCTCCCGCGCGGTCAAAGCGCCGATCGAGGAGATCTTCCTTTTCCCCGAAAGCGAACCGTGAATCCAAAAATAATAAGCGGGCGACGCCCGCTTCAGACCGTTGAAAAAGCCTCGTTTTGTGCGCAAACCAAAAGCCGTCTGCAAGACTGTAATCGTATCCGACGGCTTTGCCGGCGGGGCGGGGATTTTTCCGCAGCAAAATGCAATTTTGCGAAGGAAAAAGTCACCCGTAAACTCGACAAAGTGGCGTACGCCACTTTGTCGACACGCTGAAGCGGGCGTCGCCCGCTTTTTCTATGCCTCTTCCGCCCGGTTTCGCCCTCGCTGTTTGGCCCGATAGAGCGCAGCGTCCGCCGCGTTGAATACCTCTTTAAAGTGCGTACGCCCTTCGCTTGTCCCCGCGACGCCAATGCTGCAGGTCACCCCGCTCTGTTTGAAGACGGCGCGCGCGTACGTCAGGATATCCTCCGCGAGCTCCCGGGCGCCGGCTTGGCCGCCGCTGCGCAGCAGCACCATGAACTCATCCCCGCCGATACGCCCGACGCACGCATCCCTGGGCGCGCAATCCGTCAGGATATGCGCAAACGTGCGCAGCACGTCGTCTCCCTGCCAGTGCCCTTGCGTATCGTTGATCGCCTTAAAATTGTCAACATCGATCACCAACACCGCGCCGCCCGGCGTTCCCTCGCAGCCGAACGCCAGCAACCCCGCGTCAAATGCCGCCCTGTGATGGAGCAGGCCGGTGAGCGAATCGTTGTTGATCTGACGCTCAAGCCGTTCGTGGTGCTCCATCTCCTCGGTAATGTCCGCAAACGCGCTGCTGATGTATTCGCCCGTATCCGTACGGATCCTTCGCGCGCACTCCTTGAGCCAGACGAGCGTT
>JAEYAR010000135.1 GCA_023404715.1 Bacillota bacterium
TTGAGGTATCCGCGTATTACTTCTACCTTTTCTTCTACACTCAATTTTTGCTTATGTCCCATAAAATGCTCCCCCTATGTTTGACAGTTTTCTTTTTCACTGTCTCTCATAGAGGGAGCATATCAAATCCGCCGGCGGGTTTTATAGCGAAAGAACGAATTAGCGGGGGACGGTGCCATGCACCGTCCCCCGTAGGCTGTAGATAAGCTCCATTTTATGTACAGACACAACAATCGTATCGACCTTATACTCGCATCTCGCGGTTAAAGGGCTTCCCCAGCATCGCAGGGCCGAGGCGCGCGCTGCCGCGCACGAAGATGAGCACGACGATGACAAGCGCATAGGGCAGCATGACGAGGAACTCGTAGGGGAATGTCGCCAGGCCGTACGTCTGCACCGCGATCTGCAGGCTCTGCGCCAGGGAGAAGAGGAGCGCGCCGAGCATGACGCGCACCGGCTGCCAATGGCCGAAGTAGACCAGCGCGACGGCGATGAAGCCGCGGCCGGAGATCAGCGTATCCGTAAACATCTTCGCCTGGCAGACGGAGAGATACGCGCCCGCAAGGCCCGCCATAGCCCCGCCGAAGGCCAGGGCCTGAAAGCGCGTGCGCGAGACGCCGATGCCGAGTGAATCAGCCGCGCGGGGCGTCGTGCCGCAGGCGCGGATGCGCAGGCCCCAGGGCGTCTTGAAGAGGATAAAGTGCGTCACAGGCACCATCAAAAAGGCGAAATAGACGAGCGGGTTGCAGCGGAAGAGCATCTTCCCCAGCACAGGGATGTCGCAAAGCAAAGGGATCGCAATATCCTTGATGCCCGCGATACCGCGAGAGCCGCCGACAAAATGACGAAACAACGTGCCCGCGAGGCCCGTGCCGAACAGCTGCAGGCCGATGCCGGCGATGCCCTGCGGCGCGCCGAACGTGATGACGACCACGCCGAATAGCAAGCCCATCACAGCGCCCGTGATCGCGGCGGCCGCGAGCCCGAGCAGGTTCATATAAAGGGGAAGCTCCGCCGAGCCGCCGATGCTAAAGGGCACCAGCATGCCGACGAAGGCGCCCATAGCCATGATGCCCTCGCAGCCGAGGTTGAAGATGCCGGCGCGCTGATTGACCGTCTCGCCCAGCGCGGCGAGCAGCAGCGCGGTGGAGAAGGGGATGCCCAGGGTGATGAAGCTGATGACGAAGTCCATCTCAAACACCCGCCTTTCTGCCGAGCAGCGATTCGACGCGCCGCTGGGCGCGGTCCATCAGGTAAGGGTTTTGCAGGATCATCTTGGTGGCGACGATGACGAGGATGACGATGCCCTGCAGCACGTCCACCATGTTGGCGGGAACGGGGATGCCCATGATCTGCAGGGCGCTCGCCCCGTATTGCAGAAGGCCGAAGAGGAAGGCGGCGGGGAGGATGCCCGCCGGGTGCAGGCCGCCGAAGAGCGCCACGACGATGCCGGAGAAGCCGTAACCGCCCGTGATGGACATGACGCCGCGATGATGCACGCCCATGACCTCGATGGCGCCCGCAAGGCCGGCGCAGCCGCCTGAAATCAGCATGGCGAGCACGATGTATTTGGAAACCTGGATGCCGCCGTAGCGCGCCGCGCGCTCGGAAGAGCCTGCGGCGCGCATCTTATAACCGAACGACGTGCGCCACATGAAGCAGTAGACCAGGACGGCGAGGCCCAGCGCGATAAAGATACCGGTATGCATCGCGGTGCGGGGAATCCAGAAGTTCAGCTTGCTCAGCCAGGCGGTCTTGGCCAGGCGCATGGTCTGCGGGTCGCCTGCGCCGCCGATCACGGTAGGATCGAGCAAGGGGACGCGCAGGCAATAGGCGTAGACCTGCGCGGCGATGTAGTTGAGCATGACGGTAGAGAGCAGCTCGCTCACGCCGAACTTCGCCTTGAGCGCGCCGGGGATAAAGCCCCACAGCGCGCCGCCCAGAATGCCGCACAGCAGCGCGAGCGGCAGGATGACGGGGCGGGGCAGATCGGTGAAGAGGATGACGACGATGGTCAGCAGCAGGCCGACCGTCATTTGTCCTTCGCCACCGATGTTGATGATGCCGCTGCGATAGGCGACGCAGATGCCCAGGGCGACGATACACAGCGGCGTCATGCGGTTGATGACCTCGCTGAAATTGATGAGGTTCGTAAGCGGGTAGATGAAGATGACGTAAAACGTATCGAGCACGCCGACGCCGAGCACCTTGAGGACGAGGGAGCTGACGGCGAATGTGGCGAGCGTCGCCAGGGCGACGACCGCCAGCTTGTAACAGAGCTTAAAATGCTTCATTTTCTTTCACCCCCGCCATCAAAATGCCGAGCTTGCGCTGGGTGGCCTCGTCGCGGCCCAGCATGCGCTGCACCTGGCCCTTGAAGATGACCGCGATGCGGTCGGAAAGGTTCATGATCTCCTCGAGCTCTTCTGAGATGAGCAGGATGCCGATGCCGCGCGCGCGCAGCGCGAGCAGCTGCTTGTGGATGAATTCCGCAGCGCCCAAATCCAGCCCGCGGATGGGGTAGACGGCGATGAGGAACTTGGGATCGCGCGAGATTTCGCGCGCCAAGATGACCTTTTGAATGTTGCCGCCCGAGAGGGAGCCGGCGGCGACGTGTACGCCAGAGCAGCGGATGTCGAAGCGCTCGCGCAGCTTTTCGGCGTTGCGGTCGATCGCCCGAAAACGCATAAAGCGCCAGCGGCTGAAGGGGAGCTTTGCGGCGTCCTTGAGGATGAGGTTTTCGCGGATGGACATGCTGGGCACGATGCCCTCGACGTTGCGCTCCTCCGGCACGTAGCCGATGCCGCGCTCGATGATCTGCTGGGGCGTCTTGCCGGCGATGCGCTCGCCGGCAAAGCGGATTTCGCCGCTTTCGATCGGGCGAAGTCCCGTGAGCGCCTCGGCGAGCTCGCGCTGACCGTTGCCCGAGACGCCCGCCAGCCCGACGATCTCGCCCGCGCGGACGTTTAAGGTGAGGTGATTGAGCGCAAGATGACCCCGGTCGCTGCGTACGCACAGGTCCTTCACCTCGAGCATCAGCGGTCCGGGAGCGGAGGACGCCTTGTTGACGGGCAGGAAGACCTCGTGCCCCGTCATGAGCGCGGCGATGTCGCCGGAGGAATGGTCCTTTGTGTTGCCGGTGAAGACGACCTTACCACCGCGCAGGATGGCGACCTTGCTGGATAAGCTCTTGACCTCCTGCAGCTTATGGCTGATGAAGATGATCGAAAGCTCCTTGGACATGCGCCCCAACAGCGCGATGAGATCGTCCGTCTCCTGCGGGGTGAGGGCGCTCGTCGGCTCGTCGAGGATGAGAAAGCGCGCGCCGAAGCAAAGCGTCTTGACCAGCTCCACCCGCTGCTGTTCGCCTACGGATAGCTGCCAGACGTACGCGTCAGGGTCGACCGCTAGGCCGTAGCGCGCCGAGATCTCGCAGATGCGTGCGCGCACGTCGGACGTGCGCAGGTGGATGTGCCCCATCAGTCGCCGTAGCGCGCCGCCCTGCGTGCCGGATCCCGCGAGCAGCTGCTTCATGCCCAGGGCCACGTTCTCTGTGACGGTGAGGCTGGGTACGAGCATATACTGCTGATGCACCATGCCGATGCCGCAGGCAAACGCGTCGTTCGGCGAGCGGAAGGTAACCTCGCGGTCGTTGATGTAGATCTTGCCCTCGTCAGGGGTGTACAGGCCCATGAGGATATTCATCAGCGTGGTCTTGCCCGCGCCGTTTTCGCCGACGAGCGCGAGCACCTCGCCCTTGCCGACGGAGAGGGAAATGTCGTCGCAGGCGACGATGCCCGGAAAGCGCTTGGTGATGTGCTGGGCGCGCAGGCTGACGATGGGCTGTGCGGTTGAGTGCATGAACGCGACCTCCCATGCATTTGGTCTAAACCTGAGAAGAGGGGAAGAGCATAAGCCCTTCCCCAAGCGAGAAGCATGCGCGCGGTTTACTGCACGGCCACGTCCGCGAAGCCCGCGACTGCTGCGCTGCCCGCCTGCGCGGTCAGCTCGGCGAGAGCGGCCTCCACGGCCGTCTTTACTTCGTCGGTAGCCATCGGGTTTTCCGCGTTGAACTGATAGCGGAAGCCGCCGTTGTTGTAGTTGAGCGGGATGCACTCGCCGCCCGTGACGCCGGACTGCATGCGCTCTACCAACGTCAGGATGACGGCGGAATAGTCGTAGGCCGCGGCCGAGATGGTCTTAAAGCCCTCGGTTCCCTCCATCTGCCCGAACTCCTGCGCAACCCACCAGATGTCCTCGTCCTTGTGCTCGGCGACCACGCGCAGCGCGCCCAGCGCCTGCTGCGCCGCGCCCGCCAGCACGTCCGCGCCGGCCTCGACGAAGGAAGCGGCCAGTTCGCCCGCGCCTACAGTGTCGTCAAAGCTGTTGGTGAACGCGATCATCACCTGTGCATTGGGATTGGCGGCCTGTACGCCCAGCTTGAAGCCGCGGATGTAGCGGTACGCGTCTCCGCCGTCGACCGGGCCGACGAGGCCGATCTTGTTCGTCTTCGTGCTCATGCCCGCGACGATGCCGTTCAGATAGCCGGTCTCTTCGGACTGGGGCATGTAGGTGAAGATGTTGTCACCCTCGACCTCGCCGGAGGTACCGTAGGCAAAGACGACGTCCTCATATTCTTCGGCCACGTCGGTCACGGCGTTTTTGAACTGGGCGCCATGGCAGATAATGAGGTCGTATCCCTGGCCGACGAGCTGGCGCACCGTCGCGGGGCCGTCGGCGGGCAAGATGCTTTCGACGGGCGTATATTCGAGCGTGACGCCCTGCCCGGCCAGCGTTTCAATAGCGGCTTTGACGCCGTTGTCCATCGATTGGCACCAGCCCTGATCGTCCGTCGTGTTGGAGTAGACGATCGCCATTTTGACGGCGTCCCCGGCGAGCGCGCCGGAGGAGAGCAGGGCCGCGCACAGCACGAGCGCGAGCAGGCATGCGATTTTCTTCATCATGTTCATTCCGCTCCTTTTTGCTCGCCTGCGTTCGCCCTGTGCGGGGAACGCAGGCGGTCTTCCAGGATAAAATACGACATTTTTTGCGGTTTGTCAATCAAAATTACGCATATTCTCCCTGCAAAAAATAAAAACGTTCGGGAAGGGGGCGCGGATACGGGTTGCATGCGCGCAAGGGATGGTGTATGATGCGTATATTAAGAAGGAGGCGGTATCGAATGGGGGAACTTTCAAAGCTGCTCAATATCGGCAGCGCTGTCGAGGTGCAGTTAAACCAGGTGGGCATTGAGACGCCGGACGATCTGCGCGCTGCGGGCGCTAGGGACGCGTGGCTGCGCATCAAGGCGATCGACGATTCGGCGTGCATTCACAGGCTATACGCGCTGGAGGGCGCGGTGCGCGGCGTCAAGAAGGCCGCTTTGCCGCCGGAGGTCAAGGAGGAGCTCAAGGCGTTTTATCAGGCGCATAAATGAGCGAGGGAATCATATAAGCGCTTGAAAAGGGGAGATTGATATATGGCGAAAACCGCATGGATTTTTTCGTACAAGCTAAAGAAGAATGTAAGTGAAGAACAGTTTATCGAGCGTACACAAAAGTTACACGATGAAGTCATCTCAAAAGCGAAGGGGTTCATATCCTGGGAGCATTACCTACAGGGAAATGTTTGGACTGACTTTGTTCTATGGGAGACAGAGGAGGACGCCAATCATGCGACAACGGTAGGGGAAGGAAAAGAAGTGACGGAAAACTTCTATGCATGTATACAAATGAGTACTTGCAGAGCGTTGATTTCGCGGCTCGTCAAAAAATATGAGTGAACTTAACCGCCTGATTCTGTCAACCGAATGCGTGAAGAAGAAGCGGGATGGGCGTCAAGGATCGATTTGTGGCTTCGCCGTCCTTGACGCCTATCCCGCTTTCTTTTATATGCGCAAATCGTCAGTGGAGCTTAACGCTATTGAATCGGCAACGTAATATGTCCGGACAGCAGGAGCGCGGCGCATAAAAGGCCCAGAAAAAGGACGACGATACCGGCCGCCCTCAGCGTGAGATAGATGCCCTTGCGGTATGGGGCTTTCAATGAGATCAGGATGAGTACGGCGCCAAAGAGGAAAGCCAGAATAGCGATCATAAAATACATCTTTTTTCTCCTTCATTTCCCGTTTAGATCGTTTCCACCAGCACGCATACCTCTCCGCCGCAGCCGATTTCGCCGCTGCGCGTGGCGACGCGCACGGTGCGCGTCTCGCCGTCCGCGGCGGTCAGCGCGGCGGCCTCGAGCGCGCGGTGCTCCACGATGCCGCCGCCGACGCTGCCGATGCGCGCGCCGGCGTCCGTCAGCAGCATACGCGCCCCGACGCCGCGCGGTACGGAGCCCTGGCGCTCTACGACCGAGAGCAGCACGCCATGCCCGCCGTGCGCGAGGTGCGTGAGAAGGCCGAGCGGCTGCGTCTCGCCCAAACCCCGCTCCAGGCGGTGATAGGCGATCGCCTGCGACGTGATGCTGATCGCGATCTCCTCCGGCGTAATGGCGCCGATGGAGAGGCCGACGGGCGCGTGTACTTCGCGCAGAACCTCTTCGGGGAAGCCCCCGCTTCGCAGGGTGTCTTGTACGCTGGCTGCCTTGCGGCGGCTGGCAAGCATGCCCACATAGCCGCGCGGACGGCGCAGCACCTCGCGCAGCGCCTCCAGATCGCTGATATGACCGGGTGTGAGCACGTAGAAGTCCGAGCCGTCCGGCGCAGCGCGGCTTGCGGCCTCGACGTATGGCAGGGTGATCAACTCCTCCGCGCCGGGAAAGCGCTTTGGCGTGAGCATGTCCGGCCGCGGGTCTGCGACGCGCACGCGGAAACCTATGCGGCTGAGCGTCCCGCACAACGCGGCGGCCACGTGGCCGCCGCCGACGAGCAACGCCCCCGGCATGGCGCAAAATATTTCGACGGTGACGCGTCCGCCGGCGGTATCGCAGGTGGCGGGCAGGCGCGCGTCTTTTGTCTGTTCGAGCGCCTGTTCAAAACAGGGCGCGGGATTCAGCCACGCGTCGCCAATACGGGCGGCGTGACGGCCGCTCGGCAGGCAGGTGAAAAGCAGCGCCTTCTGGCCGCTGAGCGCCGCACGGGCGGCTTCCATTAAAACGTACATTCGACACCTCCGCTGAAGTGAAGGATCGCCTCCAGCACGCCGCCGCCGAGGGCGCGCGCCTTATCCGAGACGGTGTAGCAGTGGGCGCGCGCGCACCGGGGATCGACGTCGCCCGCCTTGAAGCCCTTCGTCACGTAGATACCATCGGGCAGGAGGCCGCGCAGCACGCCGCCGATTTGCGTGCGCAGGGGAATTTCGCCCACCCTGGCGACGGCCTCGCCGGGGGAGACGATTTCGCCGATCTCGCGCAGGGGCGAAAAAAAGCCGTCGGCAGGCGCGCGCAGGACGCGCTTTTCGCTCTGCCCGCCGATTTCGCCGGGGATACCGGTGTTGGGCAGGGCGCAGCTCTCGTAGTAGACGCGGCCAAGGTCGTGGCCGCGCATCGTCTCCACGACCGCGTGGCAGTCCCGCCCGGCCGTAAAGCCCGGGCCGAGGGTGACGACGACGGGCGCCATCGCGATATGCGTGCCCAGGTTGCGCTTGGCGAGGATGGCGTCCACCACGGCCCCGGGCTTGAGGACGGGGAGAAACCGCGCCTGCGGATCGCACAGCACGGGTACTATGCCCTGCGCGCACAACGATAGAGCCGCCTCGGGGCTTTCGGCATGGCAGGCGCGAATGCCCTCGACCGACGTTTCGCCCAGGCGGATGGCCTCGCTGAAGGCGACCGTGCGGCGGATAGCGGTGGGCTGCGCGATATCGCACAAAACGACGGAATAACCCGAGCGGATCAGGCGTACGGCTACGCCGGTGGCCAGGTCGCCCGCGCCGCGGATGTAGATGAGCATAAAATCCCCCCTCAAAGCGGGTTGGGAAGCGGATGGCCGCCGGTCGCGTACAACGCCGTATCCCCTTGCCGAAATGCGGTGACGAGGGCGCGGACGCCGCGCTGCTCGCAGCCGTGCGCGATGGCAAGCGCCTGCGCAAGCCGCTCTTTGGTGTCGGCCTGGTTGATCAGCGCGGCGTAGCGCATGCCCGGCAGTACGCCCTTGCGCTGGCCCAAGGGGCTTATCAGCAGCGTGACGGCATGGCGCGGCAGGAGCGGCGCGGACGCGGGCACGCCCAGCACTTCGCAGACGATCTGCGGGCGGTGACAGCCCGCCTCGATCGGAAGGCCCAGCGCCAGCACGCCCATCACGCCCACGACGAGCGATGCTTCCGCCGGCACCACGGGTTCGTAGGCGGCGGGGGCCTTGCAGGCGCGCCGGTGCGCGCCGTCTGCCTCGCACAGCACGACGTCCGCCAGCGTGGTTAGCGCGCGAAAATCCGTCTCCGGCGCGGGCGAGAGCCGCGTGCCCTCCACGCGGCCGAGCACGCAGTAGCCGTTTTCGGCGATCAGCGCGCGCAGGCGCGCCGGGTCAAAGCTTTGACAGCGCGGTACGTCCTGCGACGGCGCTTCCATATGTGTGGTGGTCGTGAGCACGGTGGTGAGGCCGCTCCTGCGCGTCGCGCGAAGCAACGCGTAGAGCAGCGAAGTCTTGCCGCCGCCGCCGACCGCGCAGACGAGATCGCCTCGCTGTATTTCCAAGGCTGAGAGGAGCATAACTGCCTCCTGTGAAACAAAAGGAGAATATACAGTTAGGATACCATGTCGTGTGGGCGCTGTCAACGCGTTGACAACGCCCGCTTTCTTTCCTATAATGGTGAAAAAGATCGTAATTTGCGGAGGACTTGACATGACGATCAGGGAATACGCCCGGCCGGAGACGGTCTCGGAGGCTTTCATGCTCTGCCAGAAGCGCTCGAACGCCGTGATGGCGGGCAATATGTGGCTGCGGATGCAGCGAAAGGTTATCTCGACCCTCATCGACCTCTCCGGTCTCGGGCTCGATTATGTGAAAGAGCGCGAGGACGCGTTTGAGCTGGGGGCGATGGCGACGTTGCGGGGGCTGGAGACGCACGAAGGGCTGCGTCGCGATTATTATAATGCGTTCGCGCACGCGCTGGGGCCGATCGTGGGCGTACAATTTCGAAATACGGCGACGGTTGGCGGCAGCGTCTTTGCGCGCTTCGGCTTTTCCGATATTTCGACATTGCTGCTGGCGCTGGGCGCCGGCGTCCGGCTGCACGCTGCGGGCGAAGTGCCGCTGAGCGACTTTCAGACGCTGCCCTTTGCGCGGGATATCCTGCTGTCTGTGACCGTGCCGAAGGGTGCGCGGGGCGTGGGCTATCACGCGCTGCGCCGCAGCGCTACGGACATCCCGCTGCTCTCGGTCGCTGCCGTGCGCACAGCGGCGGGGCTTCGCGTCGCGGTCGGCGCCAGGCCTGGCCGGGCGCAGCTGCTCTACGAGGGCGAAACGCAGCTTACGGCTGCGCGCAGGAAGGCGCTACTGGACGCCATGACGTTTGGCGGCAACATGCGCGCGCGCGGCGCATACCGGCGCGAGGTGGCGGACGTGCTCGTTTGCCGGGCTGTACGGGATGCAATGGAGGGAAACGTCTATGCGGATTGAAATGACGCTCAACGGCAGGCGCGTGGGCCGCGAGATGCCCGCGGACGCGACGCTCTACGAGTTCCTGCGCGCGGCGGGCATGAAGAGCGTCAAGTGCGGCTGCGAGACGGCGAACTGCGGGCTATGTACCGTGCATGTGAATGGAAAGGCCGTGCTTTCGTGCAGCCAGCTCGCGGCGCGCTGCGCCGGGTGCGAGGTCGTGACGCTGGAGGGTGTGCAGGAAGAGGCAAAGCTGCTCGCGCGCTGCCTCGCGGACGAGGGCGCGGAGCAATGCGGCTTTTGCAGCCCCGGGCTCGTGATGAACGTGCTGGCCATGGCCAGGGAGCTTAAAGAGCCCACGCAGGCACAGGTAGACCGGTATCTGGCGGGCAACCTGTGCCGCTGCACGGGTTATATGAGCCAGCGGCGGGCGATTCAAAGATATCTCGAGCTGCGAAAGGGGGCGTCGCGATGAAGAGCGTGGGACAGGGCGTACCCAAAAAGGACGCGATGGCGCTGCTCTCGGGCAGGCCCGTCTATACGGAGGACATCGCGCCGCAGGACTGCCTGTGCGTGAAGATCCTGCACAGCCCGCACGCCAACGCATTGATCGAAGAGATCGATATTTCGGCCGCCCTGAACGTGCCGGGCGTCGTATGCGTGCTCACGTACAAGGACGCGCCGGGCAGCCGCTTTACGCTCGCCGGGCAGACGTACCCTGAGCCCAGCCCCTACGACCGGCTGATCCTCGACCGGCACCTGCGCTGCGTGGGCGACCCGGTCGCCCTGATCGCGGCGGAGGATGCGCGCGCCGCCGAGGCGGGCATGCGGCGGATCCGGGTGAAATACAAGGTACTGCCCGCCGTGCTGCATGCGGAGCAGGCGAAGGACAACCCCGTGCTCGTGCATCCGGAGGACGACTGGAAGGCGCTGTGCGATGTGGGCGCGGATAACCGGCGCAACCTGTGCGCGAGCGATACGACGCAGCAGGGCGACGTTGAGGCGGAGCTTGGGCGCTGCGCCGCTATCGTGGAGCGCACGTATCGAACGCAGGCCAACCAGCAGTGTATGATGGAGACGTTCCGCGCCTATACGTACATGGATGCGTATGGCCGCCTGAACGTCGTGAGTTCCACCCAGGTGCCCTTCCACGTGCGCCGCATCCTTTCCAATGCGCTTGAGATGAAGAAGAGCGAAATCCGCGTGATCAAGCCGCGCATCGGCGGCGGGTTCGGCGCGAAGCAGACGGCGGTGTGCGAGATCTACCCGGCGCTGGTGACGGTGAAGACCGGCAGGCCCGCGATGATCGTCTTTACGCGGGAAGAGAGCATGACTTACTCCTCGCCGCGCCACCCAATGACGATTCGCGTGCGCCTGGGGGCGGATGCGGACGGGACGATCCGCGCGATGGACATGTATACGCTCTCAGAAACCGGCGCTTACGGCGAGCACGGCCCGACGACGGTCGGCCTCTCGGGGCATAAGTCGCTGCCGCTCTATTCAGGGGCGAAGGCGTTTCGTTTCAGCTACGACGTGGTGTATACGAATACGATGTCCTCCGGCGCGTATAGGGGCTACGGGGCGACGCAGGGCCTGTTCGCGATGGAATCGGCGGTGAGCGAGCTGGCGCACAGGCTTGAGATGGACCCGACGCAGCTGCGCGCCCGCAACATGGTGCGCGAGGGCGACGTGATGCCCGCCTACTATGGCGAAACGGCGAATAGCTGCGCGCTCGACCGCTGCCTGAAGGCGGCCAAGGAGATGAGCGGCTGGGATGAGAAGTACCCGCGCCGCGTGCTTGCAAACGGGCATATCCGCGCGGTCGGCGCGGCCCTGGCGATGCAGGGCTCGGGCATCTCGGGGGTGGATACGGCGGCGGTCTCCATCCGCGTCGGCGACGACGGCATCTACAATATGGCCATCGGCGCGACGGATATGGGTACGGGCTGCGATACGATCCTCGCGCAGATGGCGGCCGACTGCCTTGACTGCGACGTCTCGCAGATCGCGGTGACGGGCGTGGATACCGACCAGTCGCCCTACGATACGGGCTCGTACGCGTCGAGCACGACCTATGTGACGGGTATGGCGGTGGTCAAGGCCTGCGAACGGCTGCGGGGGCAGATCGTGCGTGCGGGCGCGGCGATGCTCGGCTGCGCGGAGGCGGACGCGGCGTTCGACGGCGCGCGCGTGCAAAGCGCTTCGGACGGGGCGGAGG
Source organism: Bacillota bacterium (assembly GCA_023404715.1). Classification (GTDB taxonomy): domain Bacteria; phylum Bacillota; class Clostridia; order Christensenellales; family Aristaeellaceae; genus Beduinella. The sequence goes on from JAEYAR010000135.1 coordinate 11,757, forward strand.
TATCCCTGCGCGATATCGCCAACCGCTCGCTCGTCGCGGGCGCGCAGGAGTTGTTCGCGAGCAGCTCGCACGGCTCGCCCGTGTCGCCGCCGCCCTTCATGGCGGGCATCGCGGAAATTGACGTGGACCCGCAGACGGGCAAGGTCGAGATGGTGGACTATGCCGCGGTGGTGGACTGCGGCACGGTGGTGAACCCGAACCTGGCGCGCGTGCAGACGGAGGGCGGCATCGCCCAGGGCATTGGCATGGCGCTCTTTGAGGACGTGCAAATGACGGACAAGGGGCGGATGATGAGCAATTCCTTCCTACAGTACAAGATCCCCACGCGTTTGGACGTGGGGCGCATCCGCGTGGCGTTTGCGCCTAGTTACGAGCCGACGGGGCCGTTCGGCGCGAAATCCATCGGCGAGATCGTGATCAACACGCCCGCGCCCGCGATCGCCGACGCGGTCTACAACGCCGTGGGCGTGCGCGTCTGCGACCTGCCGATCACGCCGGAAAAGGTGCTCAGGGGGATGAAGCAAAGATGAAGCTGGCCGTCATCCTGCTGGCGGCCGGGCGGAGCCTGCGCTTCGGCGGGGATAAGCTGGAGGCGCTCGTGGAGGGCAGATCGCTGCTGGAGCGCGCGCTGGACATCGCTTGCGGGCTCGAGGCCCATCAGGTGGTGGCGGTGGTATCCAACGCACGGCGGGCCGAAACCGCCCGGCGCATGGGCGCGCGGCCCGTGATGAACCGCACGCCGGAGGCTGGCATCGCGCGCTCTGTGCAACTGGGGCTGGGGGCCTGCGCCGGGGCGGACGCCTACCTGTTCATGGTTTGCGATCAGCCGTATCTGCGCCGGGAGAGCGTGGAAGGGCTCGTCCGCGCGTACGCAGCGGGCGGTTGCTCCATCGCCTGTCTGGGGCGGGGGCACGAGCCGGGAAATCCGGCGATTTTCAGCGCCCGTCACCTGCCGGAGCTGGTTGCGCTCGCCGGCGATGCGGGCGGAAGGCGCGTCCTTCGGGCGCATATGCAATCGCTGCGCATCGTGCAGGCAGACGCGCGCGAGCTTTGGGATATGGATACGCCGGTGGTGTAGTGAGGAGGCTGTCATGCAGGGGTTGATACACGTCTACTACGGGGACGGCAAGGGGAAGACGACGGCGGCCATGGGCCTGGCGGTGCGCGCGCTGGGCGCGGGCCTGCGCGTGACGGTCGTGCAGTTTCTCAAGGGCCGGCCCTCCGGCGAGGTGCAAATGCTGCGCCGCCTGGGCGCCGAGGTGCTGCGCGGGCAGGCGAGCTGTAAGTTCGTCTTTCAGATGGACGAGGCCGAGCGCGCATTGACGGCGCGCATACATGAGGAAAATTTCCGCAAGGCCGTGGCGAGCGGCTGCGACGTGCTGGTGCTGGACGAGGCGCTCTCCGCCGTAAGCGTGGGCGTATTCTCCGGGGAAGCGCTGCTCGCGTTTCTGCGGGAAAAGCCCGACGGCATGGAGGTCGTGCTCACCGGACATGCGCTGCCGCCCGAGGTGGAGGCGCTCGCCGATTACATCACGCATATGGTATGCGAGCGCCATCCGTACGCGCGTGGCGTCGGCGCGCGGAAGGGGATTGAATACTGATGGACGGAAGACTGCGGAATATGACGGCGCTCTACATTCTGTCGGGCGACCGGATGTTGATGCTCTATCGGGTGGGTTCCAGGGTCGTGTCGCCATCGTGGTGCGGCGTCGGCGGCCATTTTGAGAAAGACGAGCTCAACGACGCCAAGGCGGCGATGCTCAGGGAAGTGCAAGAAGAGATTGGCTTAAGCGAAGGCGATCTGGGCGATCTCGCGCTTCGCTATATCACGCTGCGGCTCAAGAACGGCGAAATCAGGCAAAATTACTATTTCTTTGCCAACTTGCGCGCGGGGGCTGCCGTGCAACCGATTTGCGGCGAGGGGCGGCTTGAATGGGTAAGGCTGGACGAGGTGGAGCAGCGGGAGATGCCGTTTTCAGCCAAGTGCATGATGGCGCATTATTTCAAAATCGGCAGAACGACGGACAAGCTATACTGCGGCGCGACGTGCCGGGAGGGCATCCGCTTTGCCGAGCTGGCAGAGTTTTAAGCGCTGCGACCGCTGATCCGTCGATCGGATGCACAAAAGGAGGCATGCGCATGCTCGACCGAACGATCCCTTACTATAATCTGCTGATGCGCTGCGACGCGGTGGAGACGGAGCGCTTTACGCTGCCCTACGATCACCGCATTCGCCTGTACGAACCGGGGGACGCCGCGAGCTGGGCGCGGATCGAGCGCGCGGTCGGCGACTTTCCGGGCAAGGTGCAGGCGCAGGTGGAAGCGTATTTCCTGGGACGCTACGATCAGGAGGCGTTGCGCCGCCGCTGCCTGATGGCGCTGGATGGCGATGGCCGCGCCGTAGGCGCCTGCATCGCCTGGCGCGACCCGATGGGGATAGAGGACGTGGCCTCGCTGCACTGGCTGGCGGTCGAGCCCAAGGCGCAGGGCAAGGGGGTTGGCCGCGCGTTGCTCGACGAGACGATGCGTCTGTTTGAAGGACTGGGGGAGATGCCCGTCTACCTGCACACGCAGCCCTGGAGCTATCGGGCGATCGCGATGTACCTGGACGTCGGCTTTCGCGCGCTCAAGACCGAAACGTTCGGAGAATATGAAAACCAGTTTGAGGATGCCGCCCGCACGCTGCGGGCGTACCTTAAGCAAAGCGATTTTGAAAAACTGATGGATACGGCCGAATAAAACGGCTGATTGGGAGGTATGCATATGGAAACGATCGCGAGCTTTCAGATCAATCACGATATTTTGCTGCCGGGCATGTACGTATCGCGCGTAGACGGCGACGTCGTCACCTACGACCTGCGGTTTAAGCGGCCCAATCAGGGGGATTACATCTCAAACGGCGCGCTGCATACGTTCGAGCACCTGTTTGCGACCTACGTTCGCAACAGCCGCTTTGGCGCGCACATCGTCTACTTCGGGCCGATGGGCTGCCGCACGGGCTTTTATTTCCTGACACGCGATACGCTGCTCAAAGAGGACGCCGTCGCCCTGACGCGCGAGGCCTGCGTGTTCATCGTCCGCTTTGACGGCGAAATCCCCGGCGCGAAGCCCCGCGAATGCGGCAACTACAGGGAGCACGACCTGCAGGACGCCAAGCGGGAGGCCGCGGCATATCTGCATGCGCTGGCGGACTGGACGCCGGAGCGCATGCGTTATCCGGTGTGATCATATCGTAGAAGCTATGGCATCCAATGTATAGAGGCGAAAGATAAATCAAAAGCACTCGTAAGGTTTTGCGCCTTAGCGGGTGCTTTTTTGAATGATTATGACTGAAGCGGGAAGTGCAGCACGGCCCGGCAGCCGTGCGGCGCTGCCTCCTCCAGCCGCAGGCTTCCGCCGTGGGCCTGCGCGACCCTGCGCACGAGATCGAGCCCGATGCCGTGCGTCTCAAAACGATCTGGGGGCGTGGGAGAACGACCGCTGAAGCCCAA
>JAEYAR010000165.1 GCA_023404715.1 Bacillota bacterium
GTCACCATCGACGAGAACGGCGTGTACGACTTTGACGACGGCTCCGTGACCGAGAACACCCGCGTAGGCTATCCGGTCGAATACATCCCCAACGCCGCGATCCCGGGTGTCGGCGGAATCCCCAAGACCGTCATCTTCCTGACGGCGGACGCCTTTGGCGTGCTGCCCCCGGTCTCCAAGCTGAGCAAAGAGGCGGCCATGTATCACTTCGTGACCGGTTATACCGCGAAGCTGGCCGGCACCGAGCGGGGCGTGACCGAGCCGCAGGCGACATTCTCTACGTGCTTTGGCGCGCCGTTCCTCCCGCGTCCGGCCTCAAAGTATGCCGACATGCTGGGCGAGAAGATCGAAAAGTACGGCACGAACGTCTATCTGGTCAACACCGGTTGGGCGGGCGGCCCCGCAGGCAAGGGCGGCAACCGCATGAAGCTGCCTTATACCCGCGCGATGGTCACCGCTGCGCTCAACGGCGATCTGGAGAAAGCGGAGTTCGTGACCGACCCGATCTTCAACGTGCAGGTTCCCACCTCTTGCCCGGGCGTGCCTTCCGAGGTGCTGATCCCGCGCGACATGTGGCAGGATAAGGCCGCTTACGACGAGCAGGCAAAGAAGCTGGCCGCGATGTTCGTAAAGAATTTTACCAAATACGAAGGAATGGATCCCGCGATCGTCGCCGCGGGCCCGAAGGCCGAATAATACGCGCCTTTTATACGCCGCCGGATGCGGTGTAAATGTAGAAGCGTGGAATCTCCCTGAGCGGGGCGGTTCCACGCTTCTTTTCCTTATTCCCGGGTGTTCATCACCATTTCTCGCAGCGCCCCGAGCGGCCCTGTCAACGCCTTGTCCCGATGCCAGACGACGCGCAGCGGATTTAGCAGCGTCATGCCTTCGAGCGGGACGCGCTCGAGCGCGCCGCTGGCGACCTCGCCATGCAAGAGGCTTTCCGGTAAAACTGTGATGCCCAGACCGGCTTTGGCGGCAGCGATGAGCGCCGATGAATTGACGCTGCACCATACGGGGACGGCTGCGTAGCCGGTCAGGTATAGGGCGCTGTCCAGCGCGTCGCGGATGGCGCTGCCCGGCTCGCGTAAAAGCAGGCGTTCGCCGCAAAGGGCCCGGGCGGTCAGCGGTGGGGACGGCAGAGGGTATGCAGGCGCACACGCCGCGAGCAATGCATAAGCGCCAAACGATGCGCTGGCCAGCGGCGCCCCGGGCTCCGCCCCTTCGACCAAGGCGATGTCCGCCTCGCCTTGCCGCAGCACTTCCAGCGCCTGGGAGGCGCGGACGACCTGCACCTGCGCGCTGACGCCCGGATGTTCGGCATAAAAGCGGCGAAGGAGGTTTGGCAAGTAAAACGTGGCGATCGTGATGCTCGAGACGATGCGGATGGGGGCGCGCATTTGCAGGCTGCCGATACGCTCCTCCAGCGCGCGGCACGAGGCGAGGACGGGCTGCGCCTCTTCGAGCAGCTGGCGTCCGCTGTGGGTCAACTGCACGCCCCGAGGCAGACGGTCGAACAGCAGCGTGCCCGCCTGCGCCTCGAGCTCGCGCACCGCATGGGAAACGGCGGACTGTGTGATGTATAGGCGCTCAGCCGCACGGCGAAAGCTGCCTGTCTGCGCGATGGCGTAAAAGATCTCCAGATGACGGAACGTCATAACAGGCCTCCCTTTCGATAATACATGAATAAAATGAATCGGAACGATAAAATTATAGCGTTTTACAGATCGGTTTTCAAGCGTTATAATGGACCTATCTGATTGAGAAAATGGTTCGGGGAGGAAAACTATGCGCGATCATCTGAGGCTTTATGGATGGCTTTTTGGCGTTCACCTGTGGATCAGCACCTTTACATTCGGCGGCGGCTATGTCGTTGTGCCGATGGTACGCAGGGCGTTTGTCAATCAAAAGGGATTATTCACAGAAGAGGAACTGATGGAAATGGCGGCGGTCGCCCAGTCCACCCCTGGGGCGATTGCCGTCAACCTGGCGGCGTTGACAGGTGACCGCGTCGCCGGTTTGCCGGGGGTATGGATCAGCGGCTTTGCATCCGTGCTTCCGCCGCTCGTCCTCCTATCCGCCATCTCTACGGGATATGACGCCTTTGCGGCGAACGCCCTCGTCGCGGCGGTACTTAAGGGAATGCAGGCGGGCGTTGCGGCGCTGATCGTGGATCTGGTGGCGGATATGACGCGGATGATTCTAAAGGAGCGTTCCTTGTTTTATACGCTGATGATGCCCGCCGCTTTTCTGCTGTGCATGTTGCACATGCAGGTTGCGTTGATCCTACTGGGCTGCTGTGCGTTATGCATCTTGCGCGTATGGCGCAGGCGCGGACGGGAGGGCGCATGATGAACGCAATAATGAGGCTGTTCGGCGTGTTCTTTCAAATCGGGTTATTCAGCATCGGCGGGGGATATGCGATCATACCGCTCATATCGGAGATGGTCGTCGGACGCCTCGGTTGGGTGACGCAAAATGTCTATACGGACATCATTACGATATCGCAGATGACACCGGGTCCTCTGGCGGTCAACACCTCGACGTTCGTAGGGCTGCAGGTAGCGGGCTTGCCGGGGGCTGCCGCCGCGACGCTCGGGTGCGTCCTACCCGGTATCTGTATCGCGGTCTTTCTTCATCGCTTTTTCCAAAAATACCGGGCGTCTCATTACGTGCTCGAGGTGCTCGGCGGGCTCAAGGCCGCCTCGCTTGGGCTGATCGGCTCTGCGGCGCTCACGCTCCTACTCCTCGCCTTCACAGGCGAGACGGAGCTTGCTCTCGTATCGGGGGTGGATGGGGCGGCTGTGCTGGTGTTTGGCGCAGCGCTCTTCTTCTTGCGCAAATTCAGGGTGAATCCGATTTTCATCATGCTGGCCTCCGGCATAGCAGGCATCTTTTTATACGGATAAGCCGATCGTTTGGGGCCGGATGTGTGGTTTTCTTCTTTGCGGAGCGCCAGCTTTATGGTATAATGAAATAACTTTCGCGTAGAAGGAAGAGGTTCACCGGCGTAGACCGGTTCGTCCGCCGGCGATCGCCCAAGGAGGGGCAGGACTTCGATAAAAACCGCATGCAGGAGGAAAATATGCAGATCGCTCGTGATGTGCGTAAACACAAGTCGTTTTACATGGGCGCGACGGCGATTATGCTGCCGGTCATCGCCCAGCAGCTGATTTCCGCGCTCTTTAACTTTGTCGATAACTTTATGGTCGGCCAGCTCGGCGCGTCATCGCTCGCGGGCGTATCGGTCGCCAATAAACCGTATACCGTGTTTATGTGCCTGTTTTTTGGCTTCACGGGCGCTGGTGGCATGCTGATTGCCCAGTATTACGGCGCGCGCGAACGCAGGACGATGCAGCAGCTCTTCGGCTTGCAGATCGTAGGCGCGCTCGTCATCGGCACGGTATTTTTTTTCGTGCTGCACTTTTTTCCCCATGTCATCATGGGCGCATTCGTAACGGATCCCGATACGATGCGGGCGGGCCTCGACTACCTGTCGATGATCAAGTATAGCTATATCCCGACCGCGATATCGTTGACCTGTATGCATTCGCTGCGCGCGCTGGGCAAGAACCGCATGCCGATGGTCGCCGGTTTCGTGACGATGTTGGTGAACATCGCCCTCAACAGCCTGCTGATCTTCGGCCTGTGCGGCTTCCCACGCATGGGCGAGCGCGGCGCCGCGCTCGCGACGCTCATCGCCCGTACGGTAGAGATGCTCTTTTATCTGTATGTACTTAAAAAGGAGCGCACCCCTTTTACGCTTGACATCGGCTGCTTTCGAAAGCTGCCGCGCCCCGTGCTGGCCATGTTTGCGCGCAAGGGCTTTCCGCTGACCATGAACGAGGTGCTTTGGACGAGCGGGCAGATGATCTTTTTCTGGACCTATGCGCGCGTTCAGGAATATGCGCTTCCCGCGATCTCCTTGCTGGATCAGACGACGACCATCGTCTACGTGTTGACGGCAGGCATGTCCTCCGCGTCGGCCTCCATCATCGGCCAGACGCTCGGCGCCGGGCAAATTGAAGAGGCGAAAGAAAAAGCGAACCGGCTGCTCCGATTGGCCGGCATGTTGGCCGGTGCCTGTCTCATGCTTGGAATGGGCCTCTCCTTCGTCGTGCCCGCGATGTATGCAAACCTTGCGCAGGATTTGCGTACCATGGCCACACAGTTGATCCTCGTGCAATCGGTGCTCGTCGTCCCCAACGCGCTGTACGCGACGATCTTCGCCGTACTGCGCGCGGGAGGCGATACGCGCTCGGCGGTGCTGCTCGATTCAGGGTATATGTGGATGGCGGTCGTTCCCGCATCGCTGCTGTGCGCCTTCCTGCTGCCCGCTATAGGGCGCGCAGACGTACGCATCGCCTTTGTTACCGTACAGGTGCTGATGAACCTCAAGGTATTCTGGGCGCTGGCGATCATTCGGCGCGGTAAGTGGGCGCGCAACATGACGATTGGCGCACAGGCATGATACACTACATGTCCTGAACATCCGTTAGCATGGAGGAGATAGACGGTGCTTTCTGTGATATCCGCGCTCGTTTTATGTGCCCTGCTTTTGCTGGCCTGCAGCGCTCGCGCCTGCGCGCGTATTAACGCCTGTGCGCCGCTGGCGCGGGCGGGCGATGTGCTTGCGGACGTGGCGCACAGGCGTTACCGGTTGCTTTTTGTGCTGATCTTTGCCTTTGGCGTGGGCGTCCGTCTCTTTCGCTTCGGCATGCTGCCGCGCGGCGTCAACCAGGATGGCGCGTGGGCGGCGGTGGAGGCGCTCTGCCTCTTGCGCGACGGCACGGATCATCTGGGCGTCTCGCTGCCGACCTATTTCGGCGTGTGGGATCACGCGCAGATGAGCACGCTATACTCGTATCTGCTCGTGCCGTTCATCGCGCTCTTCGGCCTTACGCGCATCACGATGCGCATGCCCATGCTGCTCGTCTCCATCGCCGCTATGCCGCTGTTTTACGCCCTGGCCAAGCGGGTCGCGGGACGGACGTATGCGCTGATCGCCCTGCTATTCCTGGCGATCTGCCCGTGGCATATCATCCAAAGCCGATGGGCGCTGGAGGCCAATCTCTTTCCGCATGTGCTGTTGCTGGGCATGTACCTGCTGTCAAAGGGCTGCGATCGAAAGGGCTTTTTGTATGCGGCCATGCCCGTGTTGGGCCTTTGCGTGTACGCCTACGGCGTGGCGGCCTACATCGTGCCGTTTATCCTTCTGCTCTGTGCCGTGCTGTTTGTGCGCGCGGGTAAGGCGAGCGTGCGCCAGATCGTCGTGTGCGCGCTCATCTATCTGGCGGTTTCGGGACCGTTTTATATGACCATGGCGATCAACGCCTTCGGGTGGGATACGATGCATTTGGGTCCCTTCACGATGCCTGCGTTCCCGGAGTCTGAGCGCGCAAACGATTTGACATTTACGCAGGAGAACCCGGTGCAGGCGATGCTCGGCGGCCTCGTATCTGTGCTGCGCGCCACGCTTTTGCAGACGTATCTGCCTGCGGATCAGCCTAATGTCGTGCCTGCCTATCGGACGCTCTACGCGTGCTCTCCGGTGCTGCTGGCCGCGGGGATTCTTCTCGTCGCGCAGGCGCGCCGTCGGGAACACCGCGGGACGCTGGAGTTAAAGGCAATGGCGTTGAACGAGGGGATCGTGCTCGCCTGGACCTGTACAATGGTTTTTTACGGGGCGTTGACCACACTGACGAACACGAACCGTGCAAACGCGTTTTTTTATCCGCTGATCCTATGCCTGGCGTACGCGATATATTGGATCGTTCGCCGTGTTCGCCCCTTCGCCTTGATACTGGCTGTGGTTTATGCTCTGTCGTTTGCAGGGTTTTCCAATACTTATTATCGAGATAGCACATATACACGCGAATGTGCACACTGGTTTTATGATGGCCTTTATGACGCGCTGCGCCATGCGCGCGCTATGCCGGCAGAGCGTTACTATTGCACGTTGCATATTAACAATGCGGAACCGCGCAATGTGATGGAAGGCCAGGTCATGCTCGCGCACGAGATCGACGCGGCACAGCGGGCCGGCGAAAGGCCGATCCTCGGGGCGGACGGAGAGGAATACATCTACCAAGAGCGCTACGCGTATGTGGACATGCGAACGCTTGAGATCGACCCGAGCGAGCCGGCCGTGTATATCGTCGAGGAATACGAGATGGAGTTGTTCGACCCGGCATATTTTGAGATCCGTCCCTTCAGCTATTATGCTGTCGTCTGGCCCAGGACATGACGAGCCGTCGCCGCCGTGGATGCTCGGTCTTTTCTGAAGCTTACAAGGATTAGACTACAGAAAGTGCAACGGTGAGTTGCCTAATATATAACATTTATATTTCAATACCGCAAAGGCACCGTGGATCTGTGAACCGCGGTGTTTTTTTGTTTGTCACCGGTATTTGGGATTGATCCGTATGTCTGGGTCTACACACTATTATTCCCATTGACTTGATCGAACGCATTTTTTAAAATGATATCATTCGACGGATCATAAGGAGAGATGAGGATATGACCCAAAAGCGAATGATTGTAGGCTTGTTGACCGCTTGCCTCGCCATGGTGCTATCAGCTTGCGCAAAGAAGCCGGACGATGCTGCCCGAGGCGCCTTGTCCGAAGGCAAGATCGCGCAGGCGACGCCAAACGGATTGATCCTTTCGACCGAGAAGCTGTCGGAAACGCCTCGGTTCATCGACTACGAGGCGCAGGGAACGGCAATGCAGCTCATCGCGCTTAAGGATGACGACGGCACGGTGCGCGTGGCATATAACACATGCCAGATCTGTGCCGGCTCGCCTTACGCGTACTTTGAATGGGAGAATAACCAACTGGCTTGCCGCAATTGCGGCAATACGTTTGCGTTGAGCGCTGTGGGCAGAGCGCGGGGCGGCTGCAATCCCTGGCCGCTTACGGACTATGAGACCGATGGAGATAGCCTGACCGTCGCGGAAGAAACGCTGACGCAGATGGCGCCCGCATTTCGAAATTGGAAGGTGTTTTCGTGAGCTATGTCCGTAAGACTTGGCGTATACAAGGTATGCACTGCCCGCAATGCGAGGCGTCGATCGAGCGGGCGATGAGCCCGCTTCACGGGCTACGGCAGCCTAAGGCGAGCTATCGAGAGGGTACGCTGAGCGCGCTGTGGGATGCGGAGCTGATTACGGTCGGGGAGATCGAAGCGCGTCTGAAGGAAAACGGCTATACGCTGCTTGCGCCATCGAACCGGATGAACCTGTACGGCGCGCTCAGGTTCGCCGTCGCGGCGTTTTGCCTGTTGGTCCTGTATGGGCTCGTGACGCACGCGCAGGCGTCGGCATGGCTGGGCGCGTTCCCGATAGCGCGCGCGGGCATGAGCCTTGGTATGCTGTTTGTCGTGGGACTCTTTACGTCGCTGCACTGCGTAGCGATGTGCGGCGGCATCAATATCGCGCAGAGCGCCAGCGCGGCCAAGCGCGGCCATCGTCCGGCATATGCCAGCCTGATGTATAACCTCGGCCGCGTTTTGAGCTATACGGTAATCGGCGGCGTCGTGGGCGCGCTGGGCATGGCGCTGCAAATCAGCGACCGAATGAAGGCGGGGCTCCAAATCGCGGCGGCGGTGTTTATGTTGATAATGGCGCTGAACCTGATCGGCGGTTTCTCGTGGCTTAGACGTTTAACGCTGAGCTTGCCCTCCGGATTGCGTGAACGCTTCGTGCGCATGAGCGCGGGCCGCTCCTCCTTTTTCATCGGCTTGGCCAATGGACTGATGCCCTGCGGCCCGCTGCAATCCATGCAGCTCTATGCTCTGGCTACAGGAAGCTGGTGGATGGGGGCGCTGTCGATGTTCAGCTTTAGCCTGGGTACGGTGCCGCTGATGCTGGGGTTTGGCGTACTGGGCGGCAGGCTCAACCGTAAATTTGCCCGACCGATGCATGTGATGTCGGCCCTGCTGGTCGCCGTCATGGGCATGAGCATGCTGTCCAACGGGTTTGCATTGGCGGGCGTGAGCTTGGGGCGCATTGAGATGGCGGCGGACGGCGTCGCACGCATCGCGAACGGTAAGCAAATCGTGCGTACCGAGCTGGATTATGGGCGTTACCCGGCGATCACCGTGCAGGCAGGCATCCCTGTGGAGTGGACGATCGTTGCGCCGGAACAGAAGATAAACGGGTGTAATAACGAGTTGGTGATTCCCGCATATGGTTTGCGAATCGCGCTCAAGCCAGGGGAGAACAGGATAGCATTTACTCCGCAAGATACGGGCGTCCTCCCTTATAGCTGCTGGATGGGGATGATCCGCAGCGGCATCGACGTAGTGGAAGGCGACGCGCATGGCTAAATGAGAAGGGTACGGTGAATTGTAACTCAATAGATAGGCGCGGTGAAGATGGTATTTCTCATCTTCGCCGCGCTTTTTTGCATGAGAGTAAATAGACCGAAAGTCTCTTATGGACGGTGGCAATAAAGATATACGTTTTGTGGGAGAGGAGAAAGCCACAAGTTTTGTGTAGGATGGGAGAAAGAATGAGGCTGTTACGGAAAAATGCATGGGTGCGTAAGCTGAGCATGGTCGTGATGGATGTGTTGCTGGTGAGCATCGCGAGCTATGTGAGCATGGAGCTGCGATTCGAGGGAGCGATCCCTGCGCATCACATGGAGACGATGCTGGAGAACATGCCACGGATCCTGATCTGCTATTGCGCGGCGTTCTGCCTAGGCGGCGTGTACAACATCATGTGGCGCTATGCAGGGGTGAAGGAGACGGCGCGCGTGGCGGTGGTGTGCGCGCTGGGGGGCGCGTTGACGCTGGCGGTCAACATGTTTGCAGGTCTGGGGCTCTTTCGAGGGGTGCTGATCCTGATTAGCCTGCTATCGATGATCCTGGTGGGAGGCATCCGGTTTTTGTGGCGGGTGCTGTCGAGCGAGCGGCCGAGCTATGCGGGCGGAAAGTTCGCGCCCATGATGATCGTTGGCGCGGGCGAGGCGGGCGCTTATGCGATCACGACCTGCCTGAAGAACAAACGCGAGCCGGGCAAGCCGGTACTGCTGGTGGATGACGATCCCATGAAAAAGGGGCTGCGCATACAGGGGATTCCTGTGAAGGGAACGACGGAGGACATTCCGGAGCTCGTCCGTGATTACGACATCCAGGAGATCATCGTAGCGATCCCGTCGCTTACAGGGTGGAAGATGGATAAGATTCTTTCGCTGTGCAGCGAGACGAAGTGCCATGTGCGCGTGGTTTCGGAACCGTCAGAGGTGGAGATCGATGCTGGGAACGACCAGCCGTTCATCCGAGAGCTGAATGTAGCGGACTTTCTCTCACGCGATGAGATCCAGCTGGACACGGAAAAGATCAGCGAATACCTACAGGGGAAGACGGTGCTGGTGACCGGCGGAGGAGGATCGATCGGGTCGGAGATCTGCCGGCAGATCATGCGGTTTGCGCCGAAGCTGCTCATCATCTTCGACATCTATGAGAACTGCGCGTATGAGCTGGAATATGAGCTCAAGCAGCAGCACGGCCGCGACTGCCCGGTAGAGGTGCTGATCGGTTCGATTAGGGACAGGAAGCGGCTAGACGAGGTATTCGAGGCGTATGAGCCGGATGTGGTGTTCCACGCAGCGGCGCACAAGCACGTGCCGCTGATGGAAAAGAGCCCGGCGGAAGCGATTAAGAACAACGTGTTCGGCACGAAGAACCTGCTGGATTCAGCGAGCGCGCACGGCGTGGAGCGTCTGGTGCAGTTGTCGACGGACAAGGCGGTCAACCCCACGAACATCATGGGCGCGACGAAGCGGATTACCGAAATGCTGATTCAGGCGTATGCCAAGCGATCGACGATGAAGTGCATGGCGGTGCGGTTCGGCAACGTGCTGGGCTCGCATGGCAGCGTGATTCCGCTGCTAGAAGCGCAGATCCGCAAGGGCGGACCGGTGACGGTGACGCATCCGGACATTACGCGCTACTTCATGACGATCCCGGAGGCAGCGCAGTTGGTGCTGCAGGCGGGCGGCATCGCACAGAGCGGATCGATCTTCGTGTTGGACATGGGGGAGCCCGTACGCATCATGGATCTGGCGGAGAAGCTGATACGCGCCTATGGGTACGAGCCCAATGTGGATATGGAGATCAAGATCACGGGCCTGCGCCCAGGCGAGAAGCTCTACGAGGAGTTGCTGATGGAATCCGAGCGGGATCGTATGCGGAAGACGGCGCATAAGAAGATCTTCGTGGCGCCGGTGGATGAGATTGAGCCGCAGCTGCTGGAGCGGCAGCTGCAGATGCTCAGCCAAGCGATGGAGCATAACGACTCGCATGTGGCGGAGGCGATCAGTCAGGTCGTACCGACATATAGGCCCAAGCCGGTAGAAAAGGCGAGCTGACAAGAGCTTGAAAAATCGAAGCGATATGCTTCTTTGATAGATTGAATCATGGATACTTAGATGATGGATGAAGGAAAAGAGGAAAACGAAATGGGATTTCGTGTTTATCTGTCGCCGCCTCACATGGGCGGAAGGGAAATGGAATACATCAAAGAGGCTTTCGATACCAACTGGATCGCACCCTATGGCCCCAGCATCAATGCCTTTGAGACGGAGATGGCGCATTATATCGGTGTGGAATCTGCACTGGCGCTTTCCTCCGGCACGGCGGGGATCCACCTAGCGCTCCGCTGGCTAGGCGTGGAGCAAGGCGATTACGTATTCTGTTCCGATTTCACGTTTATCGGAAGCTGCGTGGCGGGCCTGTATGAAAAGTGCAATCTGGTCTTCATCGACAGCGAACCGGATAGCTGGAACATGTCGCCTATCGCGTTGGAGAAGGCATTTCGATGGGCGAAGCGCGAAGGCAAGATGCCCAAGGCGGTGATCATCGTCGATCTGTATGGCGAGAGCGCGGACTGGGATCATCTGCTGCCTATCTGCCGCCGGTACGGCGTGCCGGTCATCGAGGACGCGGCGGAGGCGGTCGGCACTGAATACAAGGGGAAGAAATGCGGATCTTTCGGCGACCTGGCGGTATTGTCGTTTAACGGAAATAAGATCATCACTACGTCGGGCGGTGGAATGGTACTATCAAACGACCAAATCGCCATTGAAAAGATGCGCTTTTGGTCAACCCAGGCGCGCGAGGCCTTTATCCACTACGAACATAAGGAATATGGTTTTAACTATCGTATGTCTAATATCTGCGCCTGCATCGGACGCGGACAGTTAGAGTACCTACCTTATAAGTTAAACGTGCGCAAGAAAATTCACCAGACCTATAAACGAGAGCTGGAAGGAATCCCAGCGCACATCAAGCGGACGGCCGAGAAGGGCAGCTCTAACTACTGGCTCAATCTGCTATACATCGATACGGATCAGATAACCCCGGAGGATATCGTGATCCGCCTGCAAAACGCGGAGATCGAGTCGCGCCCGGCCTGGAAGCCGATGCACATGCAGCCGTTGTTTAAGGACGCGATGTTCTTCTCGCACAACGACGATGGAGAGCCGAGCGTAGACGAGATCATCTTTGCGCACGCCCTTTGCCTGCCCAGCGGCGATGGCATGAGCATGGAGGAGCAGCGGGAGACCATCGATGAGCTGAAGGCGTGCTTTGAGTAACCATGTTTATGGTCAGATTAGGAACCGTCGGCGGAGGAGTACCTAAAAAGATGGAGAGGCGCAAGATTCGGGTGCGCCATCCAGTTCGACGATGTACAAATATGATCGTTGCAATATGGGGGATTATCTGACGATGAAAACATCATTGTATTCGCGGCCATATATGATCGTAAAGCGCATGATTGATATCCTCCTGTCATTGATACTGTTGTTCCCATCAGCCGTAATCATTGTCCTGTGCTATGCAGCAATCAAGTTGGAGACAAAGGGACCCGCATTCTTTGTTCAGGAACGACCTGGCTATAAGGGCGAGATTTTCAAAATCCTCAAGCTCAGAACCATGATTGTTGAAACGCAGTGCGATGGCAGGACGCTCACCGACATGGAACGTTTGACAAAGGCGGGAAAGGTCATACGTGCCTGCAGCTTTGACGAGTTGCCGCAGTTATTCAACATTCTCAAAGGAGAGATGAGCTTTATCGGGCCTCGACCTTTGCTGGTCCAGTATCTGCCACTCTACACGCAAGAACAGATGCGCCGTCACGACGTGCTGCCAGGCATCTCTGGATGGGCGCAGGTGAACGGTCGCAATGAAATTACGTGGGAGCAGAAGTTCGAACGCGATATCTGGTATGTGGATCATGTAAGTTTCCGGCTGGATATGAAGATCTTTTGGATGACGATCAAAAATGTACTAAAGCGACAGGGGATCAATGCAGGGGTGAATGATACGATGAAACCGTTCAATGGTAAGGTGATACAGAGCAAGTATGCAGAACGAATATGAGCGAACCCCTAGACAAGCGGATTTTGTTGTAGCAGGTCACATCCGGGATTTGTTCTACACAAGTTACAGGCAGCCAGCGGAATTCCCAAGGAGCTCAGCCATCAGTTTTTCCCCTTCGTGACAGATTTTCAAGATAAGCGCGTTGCTATCTGGAGTGATTGAACATTCGGGCAACAGTGTAGAAATCGAATAAGCGAAAGCGGATACTGCCGAGTAACCGGATAGTATGACGATGATTATCGGGAGTACAGAATATGCTATATGGGTATTGACTCAATAGACCTAATCGACGGCTTGGATTGCGATTATGTGTTGCTGGCGACGATAGACAGCTGTGTCGCGGATATTGTAAAGAGAAGACTCATATGACGCGGGATACTTGACGACAAGATACTGGCGGTTCAATGCCCGGATGAAACGCGATACGTTTTACTGCAAAAGTACCTGAGTATTTAAATCACTCCAACTGAAAGCCAAGTCCGATTCATTGTTTAACAATATTAGCAGAACGGAGCATAGAATGAACAGTTTTTCAAGCACCGTTATTACTGCGCCTTTGGGTAAGACGTACTTGTTTTCCGTAGGACAAGCCGGGTATATCATTAAAAGCCAAAGCGGGCAATTACTCGGTATCGATCTATACTTATCCGAATGCGTAGAGAGCGCAGAAGGGCATATGGGTTTTAAGCGCCTGCTGCCCAAGATCGTTGATCCGTTTGAACTGGAGTTTGACGTGCTTATTGCCACCCACCCGCATTTGGATCATTTCGATGCAGACGCTATTCCGCTGCTGATGTCCAATCAGACGACGCGGCTGCTTGCTTCCATCGATTGCGAGAAAGAAGTCAATAGGCTCAACATGACCAATCGCAACTGTGATTATGTCAAGCCTGGAGATAATTTCCGAATCGGAGACTTCTTCATTGATTTTGTGAGCTGTGACCACGGCGCTGGCGCGCTCGACGCGGTCGGCGCTATAATTACCGTTGACGAAAAAAGGATCTACGAGGTCGGCGACACATGCTTGCGTCTTGATCGTATCGACGAGGTGTTGTCAAAGGGCATTCCTGATGTGATGATTGCGCCTATCAACGGCGCTTACGGCAATCTGACCGAAGAGGAATGTGTGACGCTGGCGGCGGCAATAAAGCCAAGGTTAACCATCCCTTGTCATTACGGGATGTTTGCATCTCACGGCGGGAATCCGGGTCTTTTTTATCGATACGCAACGGAAAAGAAAATCGATTGTCTGCTCATGGCGATGGGCGAGAAATATACACTGTGATGGAGGGCGCAACGATGAGCCGAGAGTTTGAGGGAAAGAAATTACTGATATTAGGCGGGAATCCGGAAACATCAGCGCTCGTACGCCTCGCAAACGAAATGGGCGTTAAAACGATCGTTACCAGCGGCAGGCATACAGACGATGCTAAGAAATATGCTTGGAAAAGCTTTGATGTGGATGGTATGGACGTACCAGGCGTTATCGCGCTCGCGCGTGATGAAAAGGTAGATGGCGTGCTTGTCGGCGTGGCAGATATACTGGTTCCGTCGTATTGCAAGGTATGCGACGCTCTGGGATTCCCTTGCTACGCTACGCAGCATATAGTCGATGTGTTCGCTTACAAGGACGTATTCAAGGCGACCTGCGAGCATTATGGAATCCATGGTATACCGGAATACTATCTTGATGCGGATATGAAGCCTGAGGATGTCAGGAAGATCAAGTATCCGGTGATGATAAAACCCGTCGATAATGGCGGTGGTGTCGGCATGACGGTTGTATATCGCGAAGAAGAATTAAAGGCCGGTGTAGAAAAGGCACTGGCAGCATCTAAGCAGAAGCGGTTCATCGTGGAAAGGTATATGCAGTGCGAGGACATGGGCATGTACTACACCTTCAAAGATGGCGTCTGCAGTGCGTCCTGTATCTATGACAGATACACGACGGACGAGCAGCCAGGACTATCGCGTGTCTGTTTGGGCGGAACTTATCCTTCCAAGCATCTTGACGAGTATTTTGAACGTATGCACGACAATGCCGTTAGAATGTTCAAAGAAATCGGCATACGCAACGGCGTGTTGATGCTTTCCGGCTTCTATGAAAATGGGGAATTCTACGTATATGACACCGGATTCCGTTTGCAGGGAGAAGCTCCTCATTTCATTATTAAGGCCATACAGGGGTTCGATCAGAGAGAAATGCTGATACGCTTTGCGCTCACCGGTTCAGAGGGCGAGCTGGATCTGTCGAAGGCTGACGATACCCGTCTGCACGGTAAATGGGCGGCTACGCTTTGGTTCCTCCTAAAGCAAGGTAAAATTGCTCATATAGAGGGGCTTGATAACCTCGACGACGATTCGAGGGTCATCGAGAACGTCCAGCGCCTATTCGAGGGAATGGAAGTGCCCGCTGAATGGATCGGTAACGAGAAGCAGGTGCTTACAAGGATGTACCTTGTTTGCGATACAAAGGAGGAGCTTGCTGAGGCGCTGCGCGAGTATCAGGTAAAGGTTAAGGTTACGGATTCTGAAGGCAATAACATGCTGTTGCATGGCTTTGACGTAAAGAAAGCTTTGGAGCTGTAAATACATGAATAAAAGACTTGAAGGAAAAGTAATCGTCGTATCCGGAGGAACAAAAGGCGTAGGTCGAACAGCTTCCGAAGAGTTCGCGCGTGAAGGCGCGAAAGTAGTTATTGGTGGGCGCGACGAGGAATCGGCGCAGAAAAGCATCCGGCTTATAAAGACATTCGGCAGCGAAGGGTTGTTCGTCCATTGTGATCTGCTGAAGATAGAGGATTGCAAAAATCTTTTTGATAAAGCGTATGAGCAATATGGGAAAATAGATGGCTTCTTCAATTATGCAGGCGTAACGCCCGTAAGCCCGCTGGATACATGCGACGAGCAGACCTTTGACTGGGTGATGGACGTGAATTTCAAAGCGTGTTTCTTCTGTTGCCAGCAAGCGATTAAATACATGCGCTTGAATGGCGGCGGTTCTATCGTGCTCACCGGCTCGGCTCACGCGTGGGGCGGCCAAAAGGACAGGGCGGCGTATGCGTGTTCAAAGGGCGTGTTGCGCATTCTCATGGAGCATATCGCACACCAATACGCGACGGAACAGATAAGGTGTAATTACCTTACGCTTGGCTGGACGCCGACCGAAGGCGAGGTTAGTTTGCGAGTATCTCAGGGCGAGAGCGAGGCTGAGCTGCGCAAGCGTGCAGCAGCCATTCTGCCAATGGGCCGCATGCTTGAGAGGACGGATTATGTGGACGCGCTTGTGTACCTGATGAGTGACAGCTCAGCCATGATGACGGGAAGCACGTTTAGGATTACGGCGGGGGAGTATATTTAAGATAGATTTTAAGAGATTGTGGCGAACAATCCGCTTATGGACAAGTATAGATAGAAATTCTTATCTTAGAAAAGCCCATATATTTGCAGAGTTTGGTTCTAACAGTACGATGTCATCTCGGAAAATACCACTTTATTCAGAACTCATAAGTATAGGAAATAATGTTAGATTAGCTGCTAACGTATCACTTATTCCCCATGATATGATTCATGCGATGTTAAATAATCGTGTGTGTGTGGGGGGGGGGGTTTGGAAGGTTGGGTGAATAAATGGGAGGCA
>JAEYAR010000172.1 GCA_023404715.1 Bacillota bacterium
GGACAAACTCAGGTTTATCGGCAAGCGGCTGGCGCTATGCGCGCTGACGCTGCTGCTCATCACATTCGTGGTGTTCTTCGTCATTCAACTTCCCCCGGGCGATTACGTAGATACGCTGGTCGCCAACATGATCGCCGAGGGCGAGCGCGTCACCGAGGCAGAAGTCTCTCAGCTGCGCGCCGTTTACGGGGTCGATCGGTCCTTCGTCGTGCAGTACCTCGCGTGGCTCGGCGGCATCCTGACGGGCAACTGGGGCACATCCTTTTATTATAACCAGAACGTGCTGGTCAAGATCGGCGAGACGCTCGCGGCGACGATGATCCTTTCGCTGTGCACGATGGTCTTTACCTATCTCATCTCGATCCCCATCGCCATTTACTCCGCCAAGCACCAGTATTCCATTGGGGATTATCTTTTCACGTTCATCGGGTTTATCGGCATGGCGGTGCCAAACTTTCTGATGGCGATCTTGCTCATGTATGCGTCCGTCAAGATCGTAGGCAAGCCCCTCATGGGCCTGCCCGACTTCCCGATTACCTCGTGGGATACCTTTCTTTCGTGGGCGCAGCGCATGGTGATCCCCGTTCTGGTTATCGGCACCAGCGGCACGTGCAGCCTGATCCGCACCTGCCGGGCGCAATTGCTGGACGAGCAGGGGCGCCCATACATGCTCGCCCTGCGCGCCAAGGGCGTAGGCGAGGGCAGCATTACGTTCAAATATCAGATGCGGGCCGTGCTCAACCCCATCGTCAGCGGGCTGGGCGGCATGATTTCCGGCATATTTAACGGCAGCACGATCACGGCGATCGTGCTCATGCTGCCTACGCTCGGACCGGTGCTGCTCAAGGCGCTGCAGACACAGGATGTGTACCTGTCGGGCGGCATCCTGCTCATCTCTGCGTCGCTGGTCGTCATCGGAAACCTGATCTCCGACATCCTGCTCTCCCTGCTCGACCCGCGCATCAAGCTGCTGGAGGAGAAGAACCCATGAGCATGAAGCATGAAACCCTGCAGGACGCCCGCGCGCGCGAAAAAGCGCGCCGTGCCCTGGAAAAAAGGCGCGCCCGGCAAGAAAAATACTACATGTCCTCCCAATGGCAGCTCATGGCGCGCAAGCTCATCCACCACAAGCTGGCGATCGTCAGCTTCGTCATCCTGGGCCTGCTCTACTTCGGGGTGCTGTTAGCCCCGTTTCTCGCCCCCATGGGGCTGGAGGATTTCTCCGCCGCCTATTCAGACGCGCCGCCCACAAAGATCCACTTCTTTCAGGATGGCAAGTGGGCTGGCCCCCATGTATATCGGTTTCAGATCGAGCGCGACCTGTACGAAAACAAGTTTTTCAAAGAGGATACGTCGCAGGCGTATCCGGTGCGCTTCTTTATGCACGCAGGCAAGTACAAGCTGCTGGGCCTGATCGAGACGGACATCCATCTCTTCGGCGTAGACAACAGCACCCTGCCCGCGGGGCAGGATCCCACGCAGGTACTGCTCTTCGGCGCGGATAAGCTCGGGCGCGACCTGTTTTCACGCGTGCTCATCGGTTCACAGGTATCTTTGACCGTCCCGCTGCTGGGCACGTTCCTCTCTTTCATCCTCGCGGTCGTCATCGGCGGCATCTCCGGCTATTACGGCGGCTGGACCGACCTGGCGATCCAGCGCATTATCGAGGTCATGTCTTCCTTCCCGACGCTGCCGCTATGGATGGCGTTGTCCGCCGCGATCCCCGCAGGCGTATCCGTCGTGCAGGTATTTGTGTGGATTACGGTCATCATGAGCCTGCTTAGCTGGCCGGGCCTCGCGCGCACCGTGCGCTCGCGCTTCCTCTCGCTCAAGAAGGAAGATTTCGTGCTGGCCGCGCGGCTTAGCGGCGTCTCCGACGGGCAAATCATCCGCCGTCACCTGGTGCCCGGCTTCATGAGCTACCTGATCGTGAACCTGACGCTCGGCATCCCCAGCATGATCCTGGGCGAGACATCGATGAGCTTCCTGGGCCTGGGCATGCGGGCGCCTGCAACGAGCTGGGGCGTGCTGCTGCAGGAGTGCCAGAGCGTGGGCAACATCGCCAACTGCCCCTGGAAGCTGATTCCCCTCCTGTTCGTCGCGCTGGCGGTGCTCGCCTTCAACTTCCTGGGGGACGGCCTACGCGACGCGGCTGACCCCTATAAGTGAGGTAGTAAGATGGAAAACACAGACAAAACCACGGTGCTGCGCGTCGAAAACCTGACGATCAGCATCCCGCTGGACGAGGGCCTGCTCACGCCCGTCCGGGGCGTCGAGTTCACCCTTCGCGAGCACGAAACGCTCGCGCTCGTCGGCGAATCCGGCTGCGGCAAGAGCCTGACCTGTAAAGCGATCTTAGGCATCAACGAAAAGAAGTGCCGCGCCGAGGGCCATATCGCGTTTACCGGCGCCGACGGCGTGACGCGCGAGCTGCTCTCCCTGCGTCCAAACGGAAGGGAGATGCGCGATATACGCGGCAAGCACATCGCGATGATCTTTCAGGAGCCCATGAGCGCCTTCTCCGCGCTGTTTACGGTCGGCTATCAGATGAGCGAATGCCTGCGCATTCACACGCGGATGAACCGCGCGCAGGCCAAAGCGGCGGTGCTAAAGATGATGTATCGCGTCGGCATTGCCAATCCGGAGCGGCGTTTCAACCAATATCCGCACGAGTTTTCCGGCGGCATGCTGCAGCGGGTGCTGATCGCGATGGCATTGCTGCTCAGCCCTCGTCTGCTCATCGCAGATGAGCCGACCACCGCGCTGGATGTCACCATTCAGGCGCAGATCCTCGAGCTGCTCGCACAGCTACAGAAAGATTACGGCATGTCCATCCTCTACATCACGCATGACCTGGGCACCGTCGCGCAGACCTGCGACCGCATCGCTATCATGTACCTGGGGAAGATCGTCGAAACAGGGCCCGTCGCGGCCGTGTTTGAGAACCCCGCGCATCCCTATACGCGCGGCCTGCTCGGGTCGGTGCACCGCATCGGGGCCGGGAAAGAGCGGCTCTTTTCCATCGAGGGTTCCGTTCCTCTGGCGATGAACCTGGACGACCGGTGTGGTTTTTACGAGCGTTGCACGCGCCGCAGGGGGATGGGCGCATGCGACGGGCCTGAGCCCGCGCTCGTGCAGGTAGGCGAGGACCATTACGCGGCCTGCTACGCCCCTTATGAACAGCGGGAGGGAGTATGCTTATGAACGAAGCGATCGTCCGAATTGAAAACCTTAGCATGACCTTTACATCCGGAAAGACGCGTATCCACGCGGTCAACGACGTAAGCTTCGACGTGCTGTCGGGCGAAACGGTCGGCATCGTAGGCGAGTCTGGCTGCGGCAAGACCACACTGGGCCGCTGCATCGTGCGCGCATACGACGCCACATCGGGCCGCGTGCTATACCGCGCGGCCGACGGCAAGGAATACGACCTGCAGCGGGTCGATAAACAGCAGCTGCGGACGCTGCGCCGGGAGATCCAGATGATCTTTCAGGACCCATACGCCTCGCTCGACCCGCGCATGACGGTGTACGACATCATCTCCGAGCCGCTACGGGCGAACTATCCTAAGATGCCTAAGGCGCGGATGGAAGAGCGCGTGCGCCAGATGGCGGACACGGTGGGCCTGAATACGAGCTATTTAAAACGTTACCCGCACGCCTTTTCCGGCGGGCAGCGCCAGCGCATCGGCATCGCCCGCGCATTGACGCTCTATCCGCGCCTGATCATCTGCGACGAGGCCGTTTCGGCGCTGGACGTATCGGTGCAGGCGCAGGTCGTCAACTTGCTCAAGGATTTACAGCAGGAGATGGGCCTGAGCTATCTGTTCATCAGCCACGACCTGTCGGTGGTCGAGCATATCTCCGACCGCGTCGGGGTCATGTATCTGGGACAGATGGTCGAATACGCCCCATCCTCGGCGCTCTTTGCGGCCCCGCGCCATCCGTATACGGAGGCGCTGCTATCCGCCGTCCCGGCGGCGGATCCCAAGGTCGCTTTTGAGCGCATCGCGCTGGAAGGAGAAATCCCCAATCCGGCGAATATTCCATCAGGGTGTCCTTTTCATACGCGTTGCCGCTATGCCTGCGCGGATTGTAGGAAAACGAAGCCCGCCCTTCAGGATATAGGGGACGGTCGCCTGTGTGCCTGCCTGCGAAGCGGCGAGCTCGCCCTGCGGGGTATTGTCAGAAAGGATGGACGCCCGGCATGAGACGCAATCTGATCGTTTGTATCGACTGTGGCGACACGATCGTCGACGAATCCACGCAGGTATTCGCCCCGGACGGCACCGTGCGCAGCGCGGAGGCCATTCCCGGCGCGCCGGAGGCGATCCTGGAACTGCAAAGGCGCGGCTACACGCTGGCCCTCGTCGCCGATGGGCGCACCGCATCGTTTGAAAACATCCTAAAACGCCTGAAACTGTGGGACGTGTTCGACGCGCGGGCCATCTCCGAAGAGCTTGGCGCTGAAAAACCGGACGCCGTAATGTTCCAGACGGCGCTGCGCCGGCTGGGGCTGAGCGAATCGGACGCCACGCGCGCTGTGATGATTGGCAACAACCTCAAGCGCGACGTGCTCGGCGCGAATCGGATGGGCATGACGTCCGTGCTGCTCAGCTACAGCCCACGTTACTGCATGATCCCCGAAACCGAGGAAGAGACGCCGGACTACGTCGCCGCCACGCCCAGCGAATGGCCGGCTTTGATCGAGACCATCGAGCAAAGCATGGCGAATTCATCCCGATAAAGGAAGCTTATGAGGAGGTATGCCCCATGGTGGGTGCGCCCGCAAAGACGACGACCGTTCATATCAGCAGCAAATCACACCTGAACCTGTCGTTCAACCTGAACCAGTGCGGCTCGGGCGAAATCCCGTATGGCGGGCAGATCACGATCGAGGACAGCGACACCTTCACATTGCTTTGCCTGCAGGAGGGCTGCGCCGTAGTAGAGACAAACGGAACCGCCTATGCGATGCGCGCGCCACAGGGCGTCTTCACGTTCCCAGATCTGCGCTATGGGATGCGCAACTGCGGCGCGCAGTCCATGCGAATCACCTGGCTTCGCTTCTCTGGCTACCTGGTCGAAAACTACTTAACCCGTGCCGAAATCTCGCGCACCCAGCCGACGTTTAACGATCCGCAAGGCGAAATTTGCAAGTTGCTCGACGATATCTTCGAAGCCTCGCAGCGTTTTCCCAACCGATACTGCCGGATGATGGCCGGGCTTTACAGCATCTTCAGCTTGCTGCTGGATCGCGAGGATGCGCATCGCTTTGCCAACTATGTAGATAACGCAAACTATTACGCGGTGAAGGCGACCGAATACATCGAGCATAACTTCTCCCGCAACATCAGCGTAAATGAAATCGCTGCGGCGCTGGGCATTTCGCGCAAGCATCTTTACAGCGTCTTCAACGAGATCATCCACATCCCGCCCCGGCAGTATCTCATTTATTACCGCATCGAAAAGGCTGCCCAGCGCCTCAAGCTGCCCACCTTATCGATTCAGGAAATCGCAGAATCCGTCGGATATGCAAGCCCGTTTTATTTCGCCAAGGAGTTCAAGCGGCTGACGGGCGTAACGCCCAGCGAATACAGGAAGAATCCCCAGACCGGCGAGATCTTCAGCTACCGCACTTTCGTGCCCGTTTTACGCGAAGATGCGAAAGATCCCGCCCTGTTCCTGCCGATAGAGGACGAACTGCTAGGCGTATATTCGGAGCCGGAGTGAGAAGAACGCGTGAGCCGTGTAGCTTTATCCGTTTTGCCGCCGACACCGGCGGCCCGCGCACGTATTCTCCGTCTTTGACAGTTGAAAGATAGGAAGAGCCGCTGAAAGCCTTTATATACAAGGGTTTCAGCGGCTTATTCTAAGACACGGGGGATCATAATTTAACCCATGTCAAGCGTGCCCATGCGCCCGATGCCCATGACCAGCCCGATCTGAAAGAGGTTGAGCATCGTGGAGGCGGGCTTCGCGTCGACAAAGGGCATCGGCCAGATCGTCCCCAAATACAGGTGCGACGTGACGGTAAGCGCGCACACAAACTGCATCAGCAGCGATAGGGCGACCGCCACGCAGATCATTTGCGCGCCCGTGCGCTTCCTGCGCATGCCTGTGCGCAGACACAGGCAGACGAGCAAAAGATAAGGAATCGATAGAATCAGAAAGCTTCCCCAACCGAACGAGCGAACCAGCGCCTGCGCCCCGCCGTACGTTTCGGCAGGCGTAGGCCGATAC
>JAEYAR010000185.1 GCA_023404715.1 Bacillota bacterium
AGGCAGAGCAGGGCGCACAGGGCCAGCGAGGCCGCCCGCCGCCGGGGGGCGGCGCACAGGGCCAGCACACAGCCGAGCGGGAGCGCGCACAGCCATGCGCCGGGCAATCCCCAGGCGGCGAGGCCGATGAGCGCCGCCCCGGCCAGGGGCCTGCCGTACGCAAGGGCGCATGCGCCCGCGGCCAGCAAGCAGAAGACAAAGGACAGGCTGCTCAGCGTAGCGCTCGCCTGAATCAACCAGGGGGAGAGGGCGAAGAGGGCGGCGGCCAGCAGGCCCAGGGCAGGATGATCGCGATGTTCATCCTCTTGAACGGCGCAGGGGCGCTGCGGCCCCCGCAGGGCGAGCGCCGCCAGCGGGACCGTCGCCCCTCCGGCGAGCAGGGACAGGGCGCGCAGCGCCCGCACGTCCCCGCGAAAGAGCGCGTCCGCCGGGCGTACGAGGAGCGCCGTCAGCGCGCCGCCCTCCGCCCAAAGCACGGGCATGCCGTCCGCAAGGAAGCGCCTGCCGGCGACGACGAGCGCGGCCTCGCCGGGCGAGAGCTCGGCGGGCACGCACAGCGCGGCGGCGAGCCGCAGGCCCAGGCCCAGCGCGGTGAGCGCCGCAAGGCACAGGGGAAAGCGTTTCAAAATCAGCTTCTCCAGGCGGCGCAGGGGCAATACCCGGCCCACCGCCCGGCAACAGACCGGGGATGCGCACAGCGCGAGCAGCAGGATTGTAAAGACCGCCATCGCCATCACGCATCGCCCCCTTTCGGCATGAACTGCGCGGGGTAGGCGACGGTGAAGCGCCCAAAGGGCTTCAGCACGAAGTCCAGCCCCTCGAAGTACGCCTCTTCGCCCGCGCGCAGCAGGTAGACCATGTTCTCCTCCTCAAAGGGCGTAAAGCCCTCCTCCGTCCAATACTCGTAGATGTCCGAGTAATAGCCCAGCTCGTCGCCCGCCGCGTCGAGGATCGGCGCTTCGTCCTGGGCCTGTCTCGCGTCGATTTCGTGCACGAAGAGCGTGTTGATCTCCGCGACAACGCGGCGCTCCGGGTCGGCGCCTACGCTCAGGCAGGCGTATTCAAAGGGAAGCGTATCCATGTACTCCAGCGCCTCGATCTGATCGGCCTCGAGCTCGACGAGGTGGGCGTTGAGCCGCCCGGGGTCGAAGTACGAGGCGGTGAAGAGCGCCGCGCCCGCCGCGTAGAGCGCCAGCACCAGCGGCAGGAACGCCTTGACGCGCCGCACCAGCGCGTAGAGCGCGTAAGCTGTGAGCAGCAGCAGGGGATAATAGATGCCGTTGGAGCGCCAGGTATTCGAAAGGTTGGTAAACAGGCCGCAGGCGAACATCGCCGCCAGCCAGCAGAGCAGCAGATAGCCCGCGTCGGGCTGCGGGGCCGGGCGTCCGGGTCGCAGGGGCTCCGCCGACCGCCGGTCGCGCCAGAAGAGGTAGAGGCCCGCAAACAGCGCGGGGGTCGAAAACACGTACAGCGTGCCGAAGCCGTCGACGACCGTCGGCCAGCCGCCGCTGAATTGCAGGAAGGTGTGGTGCAGGAAGGTCAGCAGGTTTTCGCGCAGCTGCTCGAGCATGTCCTTGCCCGTGAGGAAGAGCGTATCCGACGCGCGCACCGATTCGCTAAAACGCTGCAGGGTAAACGGGCCCAGGCGCATGGTCTCGAGCCCGAAGAGGTTAATCGCGATGGTCAGCCCGACGGGCAGCATGACGGCGACGTAGATCGCGGCGCACACGGCGAGCTGGCGCGCGCGGATCTTTCCGTGCGCGAGCAGGTAGCAGGCCGCGGCGATCAGGAGGATGGGCACCGAGTACATCGAGATCGCATACGCATACATCGTCAGCCCGAAGGAAACCATGGATAGGTAGTAGAAGCCCGGCCGCTTCGTGCCCAGCACGAGGAAGTAGGTGGAAAAGAGGAGCATGTGGCAGAACATGTGCGCGTCGATAGACCAGCGCGATTGCACCACATGCCAGGGCAGCACCGCGCACAGCGCGAGCGCTGCCAGCGCATAGCCGCGCCCCGCGATGCGCCGCGCGAGATCCCACAATACGGGCAGGGAGAGCAGCGCGACGGTGAGCATGGGCAGGCGCAAGCTGAGGCGGCTGAGCCCTAAAAAGCGCGTAAAGAGCGACGCCCAATAGGCGTATAGCGCGCTCTGCTGGCCGTAGCCCCAGCCCCACATCATGGCGGGGTATGGGGTGCCGAAACGGTCCGTGCCGTATTTTGAAAGCGCCCAGGCGTCCAGCGTGGACATCACGCCGTCGGTGTTCATGCCGTAGGGGATCTCCGGGAAGCGGTAGACGCGCAGCGCCACGGCCAGCGCCAGCACCAGCGCAAACCAGATATAGTACGTACGGCCTGCAAATGCCCACAGGCTGCGGCCCAGCGCCCCGGCGCGGGAGGCCTCGGCGCGCGCGCGAAAAGCCCGGCTGCCGCCGAGCAGCAGCATCGCGAGCAGCAGCGCGGCGAAGACGGCGTTGAGTATGCTCATAATTTATCCCTCCCCGGCAGGAATGGCACGCAAAAAAGGCCGTAGACGGCCCTCGTGCGGCGCCGTATGCAGATGTTCATCGCATCGCCTCGTTTGAAACAGGATGGATTGATTTTACCATAAGCGGGCGTCTTATGCAACGGATGGGCGCGCAATGCGCGCCCGCCCGTAGCCCACGCGCCCCGAGGCTCTCCCGGCCGGGAAAGCCTCATGGAAAGGTTCCCCTTAGCTATAACGCAACTCATGAGTAAAGGCGTTTGAGCTTAAGGCAGAGGTCTGTCGACGAGCAAAAGCAGCCGCGCGAATGCGCGGCTGCTCGCCTGTTTTCGTATGCGCTTAGTCGAAGTACACGGGCTTGCCGGTGTTCGCGGAGGTGTAGATCGCCTCAAGCACCTCGGTGACGACCAGCGCCTGCTCCGGCAGAACGGTCGGTTTGGTCCCGTTCTCCAGCGCCGCATAGAACTGCTCGGCCTCAACGTCCTTGGCGTCTTTAACGCTGCCGTCATAGAAGGCGACGCCGCCCGCCTCGAGCTCGGGCTTGGTGACGTACATCTTGGAGAAGCGCTCGCCGTTGATGCGAAGGCCGTCCTTCATGTCCGCGCCTGCCTTGGTGCCGCAAAGGGAGGTTTTCGCCTCATCGATGTCCAGCGAGTTGATCGCCCAGGCCGCCTCGAGCACGATGGTCGCGCCGTTCTTCATCTTGATGAAGCCCATAGCGGAATCCTCTACCGTGAACTTTTCCGGGTCCCAGGGGCCCCAGGCGTTGGCGGCGTCCTTGGTGTCGGCCAGCTTGCGGTATACGCTGCCCATGACCGACTCGACCTCGTAGTTGTTCATCTCCCAGAGGGTAAGGTCCAGCGCGTGCGTGCCGATGTCGATCAGCGGTCCGCCGCCCTGCGCTTCCTCGTCGAGGAACACGCCCCAGGTAGGCACGGCGCGGCGGCGAATGGCGTGCGCGCGCGCGTAATAGACCTCGCCCAGGTCGCCGGCCTCGCAGCACTTCTTGAGGTAGAGGCTGTCGGGGCGGAAGCGGTTTTGATAGCCGATGGTCAGCGTCTTGCCGGTGCGCTTCGCGGCTTCTACCATGGCGCGCGCGTCCGCGGCGGTCTTCGCCATGGGCTTTTCGCACATGACGTCTTTGCCCGCCTCCATTGCGGCGATGGAGATGGGGGCGTGCGCCTTGTTGGGGGTCAGCACATGCACGACGTCGATCGTCTCGTCGGCGACGAGCTCTTCGTAGGTGTCGTAGACCTTCGCGCCCTCGGCGCCGTATTCCTTCAGGGCTTTTTCCGCGCGCTCGCGGATCAGGTCGCAGAAGGCGACCATCTTGACGTTGGGTAGGGCCCTCAGCGCCGGCAGATGCTTGCCGTTCGCGATGCCGCCGCAGCCTACGATGCCTACACGAAATTCCTTGGCCATTGGAAACTCCTCCTTGTCAGTCGCTGTCTATCGTCCGCGGGCAGGGGCCCGTGGAGGGCAAATTGCATTATTCGCCCAGATCCCAAAGGATCCGGCGGATATGCGCGCAGGAGGCGGCGATGTCGGCCTGCATGTCGCCCGCATAGGCTTCCTGCTCGACGATCAGGCCCGCCTCGAGCCTGCCCGCCGCCTTCAGCGTACGCGCGATCGCCCCAAAGTCGATGATGCCGCCGCCGACGGGCGCGTCGATTTTTTCCGGCTCGCGCGTCTTGTAGTCCGCGTTGATATCCTTGAAGTGCACGGGCCCGGTCTGCGTGCCCAGCGAGGCGATGTACGCGTTAGGGTCCACGCCGCCGTAGAGCGCCCAGCAGGTATCCACTTCGCCGAGCACGCCGGATTCCTTGACCAGCACGTCCATCGGTAGCCGGCCGTCGGGCAGGGGTTTCATCTCGTGCGCGTGGTTGTGGTAGCCCACCTCGATGCCGTAGGGCGCGAAGGCCGCCTTGGCTTCGGCGAGCAGTTTTGCGGTTTCCGTGCATGCTTCGATGCTGTCGGCCCGGCTCCAAGGCAAGATCGCGTAGCGCACGCCGAGGATCTTGAGCGCGGCGATCGCCACCTCAAAGCCCTCCGGCCTGAGCCAGTCGCCCGGCACGTGCATGCTGTAAGAGGTCAGTCCCGCCGCGTCGCACGCGGCCTTCGCGGATGTGGGGTCGGCGATAAGCGCGGGGCATCCGTACCATTCTACGCAGTCGTAACCCGCCTGCGCGGTCATCTGAAGCGCGCGCGGCAGATCGACCTGCGCGACTTCCCTAAGGGAGTAGAGCTGCAATCCTACGGGAACCATGGGGATTCCTCCTTTTGATCAGTCGTCGGTCCTGCCTTTGGCGTCGTTTTCGCAGGGCGGCAAGGCCGCCGCCCTCTACCTGTATGATAGCAGATTTTCGCCCCGATGTGTAGAGAAAATTTCAATAAAGGATACCGAAAATGTCAAAATGATCTAAAATTTTTGTGATGCGCTCCCGCTGGGCGGCGTCGTTCTCCCGTTGCAGCAAAACCCACAGCGCCAGGCGGCACAGCGGGCCGATATCCACTTCGTAGCCGATCCAGTTCTCGAGCGCGCCGATCGCGTCCGCGCGGCACGTGTCGATCCGCGAACACAGGGCGCAGAAGATCAGCGTGCATCCCCAGCCGGGGGCGTTCCTGAGCCATTGTACCAGGTAAGCGAAGGATTTCGTACGCAGAAGCAGCCGCACGGAGACGAAGCGCGGCGGCGTGAGCGCGATCCGTACGAGCGGGAGACGGCGGTAGGCCAGGCGCAGCAGGCGGGGAATCAAAGCCCCGTCGCTGATGATGATGTCCAAAAGAATCGTATATTGCAAAAAATCCTTCTCGAGTCCTTCTAGGACGGCCTGCGTGCAGTCGATGCCCAGGTTGGAGGCGAGGCGTAAGTGTAGGATGCGCGTTTCTTTGCAGGGATCCGCAAGCGCCCTGCGCGCACAAGCCTGGCTGGATGGCGAGGAGAGCAGGGCGTTGTATCCGCCGAGCAGGTCCGCCCCGCCGGAGAGGTACGCGCTTCGCAGATAATGGCGTATCTGGCACAGCGCGAGGTAGTCGTCCGGCGTGCTGGCGCAGTCCCATGCGTAGTGCAGCAGCGCGCGAAGCGGCTCGGTGGGGTCGCCGAGCTTGCCGATGTCTTCCCCGTTGTGCACAATACGGGCGGTCAGGGTGACGGCGGCGGAGAAGTCGCCGGGTTGCAGACGTCTTTCACGCAGCATGGCGAAAAGGTTCACCTTGAGGGCGCAGGTCAACTCCAGATCGACATAATGCGCACAGCTGCGCCAGCCTTCGTGCAACAGCCAATCGCATATTTCGGGCGTATCGGCGTTGAGATATTCCACCGCGAGTTCGCGGCCCATCCCTCGAACGCTCTTTGCAAGCGCGAAGAGCTCCGCGTTTGCATTCGGCCAATCGATCATCAAAAAGAGGCAGAGAGGCGCTAATGCTTCACATTTGGACAGGAGGCGTACTTTCTTCGTGATGCACTCGTCGTCCCCGATGTCGAGGAACTGGAGGAGGGTGAGCGCGAACCCAAGGCACTCCGGGTTTTGAGCGTTGTTGAGGAGATGGTTTGCATACCAGTATATCTGTTTGGCCTGTTGGGCGCAGTTTTCCTTGACCCAGGCCCTTAACGGTAGAATAATTCTTTTAATGGTACGCCCCTTTTTGGGCGCAAAGTAGGCGTTGAGCGCCTTGTCCGCCCGCTCGTAATCGCCCCCTACTTTGTGCAGGGCCAGGCGAATGACATGGTAGAGGGGCGCAACGTCCTGTTCCCTGGGCGGCATCATCGCTCGCGCGAAACGGATCCGGTTCCTTTTCCTGTTCTCCTTATAGAAGGGTATGACAAAATCCGGGGGAAGCGTGCCGTCCTCGCGCAGGGAGGCAAAAATAAGAAAGTGGAGGGGGATTTCTTTTTTCCTTCTTTTTCGCCATAGCTTCCACTTCATCATCATTGAACGCCCCTTATCTTTTGCTTGCTACCATTATACCATATTTTCGATCAAAAGGGGCATATAAAGCAAGGCCGCAGGCGTAATGCCTGCGGCCCGGGCGTCATTTGATCACGTACGTGCTGCGCTGCACGCGCTTGGCGATGTTGGTGAATGTAAAGCAGACGACAAAGTAGACGAGCGCGACGGTGACGTACACCATGGCCGTATGGTCGCGCAGGTTGAGCTGATTGATCGCCTGTTTGGCGCGGTCGTATAGGTCGCCCATGGCGAGCACCGCGCAAAAGGACGTATCCTTGATGGTGGTGACGAACTGGGCGATCATCGGGGCCAGGATGCGCCGGTAGGCCTGGGGCAGGATGATGTGCACCATCGCCTGAAACGTGCCGAAGCCCTGGCTGTTCGCCGCCTCCCACTGGCCTTTGGGCACCCCGTTGAGCCCGCCGCGCACGATCTCCGCGACCACGCCGGAGGTGAAGATGCTCATCGCCAGGATCGCGTTGAAGATCTTGTTGGAGGGGAAGGGGGAGAAGAAGACCATCATCGTGATGAAGAAGAGCAGGGGGATGTTGCGCACCGTTTCCACGTAGATCGTGGCGATATAGCGCGCTACGCGGTTCTTGCCGTTGCGCATGATGGCCAGCGCCGAGCCCGCGAGGAAGGAGATGACGATCGTGCACAGCGAGATCTGCAGCGTCACCATCAGGCCCTCGCCCAGCACCTTGAAGAAGAGCGGGGTGTAGACGACGAGGATCTCGTCTTGAAAAAAGCGGACGATCCATTCGATGGGATTAACCATGGCGCACCAGCCTCCCTTCCAGCCTACGCGCGAGCAGCGAGATCGGCAGGCAGATGCACAGGTAGAGCAGGCCCGTCATCAAGAGCGGCGGGCCGTAGTTGTCGCTGCGCGCGGCGATGCTGTCGAGCGAGTAGATAAGGTCGCGCGCGGTGATGACCGCCAGCACGGACGAGTTCTTGATGAGGTTGACCGCCTGGTTCGTCAGCGGCGGCAGCGCGATGCGCACGGCCTGGGGCAGGATCACGTGAGCCATCGCGCCAAGGAAGCCGAAGCCCTGGCTGTTGGCGGCCTCAAACTGGCCTGCGGGCACGCTGACGATCGCCGAATGCACGATCGTCGCACAGTAAGCGCCCGTGTAGATCGACAGCCCGATGATGCCCGCCTCTACCTTTTTGCGATAGACGCCCATCGCCGGCATGATGACGAGATAGATGAGGATGACTTGGATGACCAGGGGCGTGTTTTGAAAAAATGCGATATACGCGCGGCAGATGCGGTCGAGCCACCTTCGGGTCGACGCCATGCACAGCCCGACCACGACGCCGATGATCAGCGCGATGATCAGCGCGAAGAACGAGACCTTCACCGTCATGATGAAGCCCGCGATGACCTCCCCGCGTGCGTCGTACAGCTCCAGCCAGCGCTTGGCCCCGAAGATCTTTTGAAAGCCGCTGACAAAATCCATAGACTTCACCCTTCCTTTCCGAATGTCAATCGTCTGAAAACGGCTGCCTGCCGCAAACAGGCACCCGTTTTCAGGCGAAAAAAGGCGCATTCCATAAAAAAGGGGGAAGGCGGAAACCGATCCGTCCTTCCTCCCTTCCACGGTTGCGTTTGCTCAGGCCGCGGGCCACAGCTGCGCGGTGTGCGCGTCGATGACGTCCCAATCGATTTTCGCCAGCTCCGGGTACTGGGCGGCCAGCTCGTCGATGGCGCCGGCAGCGCGCAGCTCGGCGATCAACTCGTCGACCAGCGCCAGCAGCTCGGTGTTGCCCTTCTTGATGGCGATGCCGTACGGCTGCGCGCCCTCGGTGAAGCTGTCGGGCAGGATTTCGACCGCGTCGTCCAGGTAGCCGCCGAGGATGGATTTGTCGACGGAGAAGCAGTCGATCTGGTGCGCGACCAGCGCTTCCTTCAGCGTCGGGTAGTCGGCCATCTCGTCGAACTTATCGAGGCCGAACGTGACGCTCTTTTCGGCCGCCGCGTTCGTCAGCGCGTCGCGGGTGGTAGAGCCCTGGGCCACGCCGATCACGGTGTCGTCCGCGAGCAGGTCGTCGAAGGACTTGATGCCCGAATCCTTGAGCACCATCAGGCCGATGGAATCCACGTAGTAGGGCTTGGAGAACTCGTAGAGCTCCAGACGCTCGGGCTTGATCGTGAAGGTCGAGGCGTCCATGTCCAGGTTGCCGTTGTCCAGCTCCGGGCCGCGGGTCTTGGCCGTTACGGGGGTGAACTGGATGTATTTCGCCACGTCCGCTACGTCTACGCCGAAGATCTTGGCCGCCACCCGGCGCGCCAAATCGATCTCTAGGCCGCTGTATTCGTTCGTCGCCGGGTCGAGCAGGCCAAAGCCGGGCACGTCCGCCTTGACGCCGACCTTGAGGTATCCGCGCGCTTTGATCGCGTCCAGCTCGCCCTCCGCCATGGACAGGCAGGGCAACGCAAACAGGCACAAGGCCATTACCAGAGCAAGAATCTTTTTCATGAAAGTCCCTCCTTACAATATTTTGGATAGAAAGAGCTGCGTCCGGTCGGACTTGGGGTGGTTGAATACCTGGTCCGGCGGACCGTCCTCTATGACCACACCGCCGTCGAGGAAGAGCACCCTGTCGGCGATGGTGGATGCGAAGCCCATCTCGTGGGTGACGAAGAGCATCGTGATGTTTTCCTTGGCGACCTCCATCATGATGTCGAGCACTTCCTTGATCATCTCAGGGTCGAGCGCGCTGGTCGGCTCGTCGAAGAGCAGCACCTTGGGGTTCATGTTGAGCGCGCGGGCGATGGCCACGCGCTGCTGCTGCCCGCCGGAGAGCTGGGCCGGGTAGGCGTCCGCCTTGTCGAGCAGCCCGACGTTTTTCAGATGCATCCGCGCCCGCTCGGTGACCGTGTCCTTTTTCTCCCTTTTGAGGAGAATCGGGGCCATCGTCAGGTTTTCCAGCACCGTCTTGTGCGGGTAAAGGTTGAAGGATTGAAAGACCATGCCGATCTCGCGCCGCGCCTGGTGTAGCTCGCGGGGCTTGAGGCGCGTCATGTCCTGCCCGTCTACCGTCACATGCCCCCGCTGCGGTCGCTCGAAGCAGTTGATCGTGCGCAGCATGGTCGATTTGCCGGAGCCGGAGGGCCCGATGATCACCGTCTTGGAGGCCTCCGGAATCGATACCGTGATGCCCTTGAGCACGTGCAGGGAGCCGAAATGCAGGTGGACGTCCGAAAGAGAGATCATCGGCATCTTCGCCGCTTCAGACATATAGGAGCCTCCTTCCAAGGGGTTGTCGCCTGGGCGAAGGGATGCTTCGCCGGTGGGATATAAAGGGAGTATATCACGTCGCGCGCGAAAATGCAATAGTAAATAAGCCTTTAATTCATTTTTCTTTAAAACCATGATTGGAGATGGGGTTAAACATGCAAAGTGAATAATTTGATTTCCAAAGCGCCGCAATTCGACATTTCCCCCGAAAAGGAAGCCGGGGACGGGTCCAAAAAGAAGGACGACGCCGGATTTTTTCCTGCATCGTCCTTCAAAAAATGACCGATATGCTGCGTCATTCAAAGCGGAATTCGTCCTGAAAATCGAAGGTGGAGAAGTAATCCTTCGGGGTCTCCGCCCGGCGGATGAGCTGCGCGCCGCCGTCCGCGCGCAGCAGGATTTCGGCGCTCCTCAGCTTGCCGTTGTAGTTGTAGCCCATGGAGAAGCCGTGCGCGCCGGTATCGTGGATGACGACGAGGTCGCCGTCGTCGATGGCCGGCAGCGGCCGGTCGACGGCGAACTTGTCGTTGTTCTCGCACAGGTCGCCGGTCACGTCGTACACGTGGTCGAGCGGCGCGTTCTCCTTGCCCATGACGGTGATGTGGTGGTAGGCGCCGTACATGGCCGGGCGCATGAGGTGTACGGCGGAGGCGTCCAGGCCGACGTATTCCTTATAGATGTGCTTGTGGTGCAGCGCCGTGGCGGCGAGCAGGCCGTGCGGGCCGAGCATATAGCGTCCAAGCTCCGTATAGATCTTCACGTCGCCCATGCCCGCGGGCACGAGTACCTCTTCATAGGCCCGGCGGACGCCCTCGCCGATGGCGAAGATGTCGTTCTCTCGCTCCTGCGGGCGGTAGGGGATGCCGATCCCGCCGGAGAGGTTGACGAAGGCGATGTGCGCGCCGGTCTCGTCGCGCAGCCGCACGGCGGTCTCAAAAAGAATGCGCGCGAGGGCGGGGTAGTAGTCGTCCGTGAGCGTGTTGGAGGCGAGGAAGGCATGCAGGCCGAAGTGGCGCGCGCCCTTTTGCATGAGCAGCCTGTAGCCCTGGACGAGCTGGGCGTACGTCATGCCGTATTTGGCGTTTTGTGGCTTGTCCATGATCGCGTTGCCGATGGCGAAATCCCCGCCCGGGTTGTAGCGGCAGCAGATCGTCTGGGGGATCTTCGCCACGCGCTCCAGATAGTCGATGTGGGTGAAGTCGTCCAGGTTGATGACCGCGCCCTGCGCGCAGGCCCTCCTATATTCCTCTGCCGGGGTCACGTTCGAGGAGAAGAATGTGTACTCGCCCGAAAAGCCCACAGCCCGGGCGAGCATCAGCTCGGTCTCGCTGGCGCAGTCCACCCCGCAGCCCTCCTCCTTGAGAATTTGCAGGATGTAGGGGTTGGGCGTCGCCTTGACCGCGAAGAACTCGCGAAAGCCCGGATTCCAGGAAAACGCTTTATACAGGTCGCGTGCGGTTTTGCGGATGCCCTGCTCGTCATACAGATGAAAGGGCGTAGGGTACGTCTTCGTGATCTCGCGGAGCTTTTCCTCCGTGACGAAGGGGCGCTTGTCGTTCATGGGAATTCTCCTCTAAGTCGTCTATGGAAAGATACCGCATCAATATACCGTCTGCGTAGGGCTTTGTCAAGAAAAATGTCGAAAAAATGAAGGACGCGTCGCGCTTTTGTTTCCTTCAAACAGCGCAAAAGAGGAATGCGGAATTTACATTTTTTATATGCACAAATGTTGTGGGTCAGATTTTTCTAACCCTCTTCGACGAAATTTTTAAATAAATGACTTATTTCGCCTTTTCCGCACAAATTTCTGTACTCCGATCTATAATGCTCTATAGATTTTTGTGCTTATTGAGAATATTTTTTAAACACAAATATTTTTTTATACGAAATCTACAATAGGAAAATAAAAGAAGAATATACATTAAAATGGTGATCTCCTGCATCTTTTTTGTTGTATGTTCTATTTGACGGCCGTTTTGAATATCGGTTTGTCGACTGCGCCGGCGTCGGATGGTTGGCCGGGCGAAGGAATCGAAATGCTGTAATCCGCCGCTGCTTGCGGTAGATGATATCACGGATGATTAAAGCGGAGAGGGGTGAATGCCAAAGGATATTTCCATGGTCAGTCAGGCGCATTTTTGCCTCGCCGCGCGTTTGGACGCCCGCGGCGAAGCGGCGGGCATTCGCCTGGGGTCGCACCCGAACAGCCGTATCTCTTCTATAAATAAGGGCCAAGGCTATCTACGGGGTATGTTTTATCTGGGATAGATGAGAAGTCATGTGGAAACCAGGGATCAGGAAAAGGAGTGTTATTGAATGAAAAGGATTCTTAGCTGTATTCTGGTTCTGTGCTTTGTCTTGAGCATGCCGTTGCTGTCGGCTGCCGAAATTTCCGGCGATCCGGTCATGGAAATCAAGATGCCCTTCATGATCACCAACGCGGGCCAGGGCCCAGGGGGCAAGATGGGCCGCCTGCTCGTCAGCCGCGCCGGCACGCTGACGGAGGATGCGGACTACTACTACGTGGACGTCCCCTACGCCAAGGACCTCGAGGAGCGCGATTACGGCGCGATCGTGATCGTCATCGGCTCCACGGACAAGGGCCTGGGCGCGACGGGCATCACCCTCGACCAGGAAGTGGCGCGCGTAGACGAGCTGATGGCGGCCGCGAAGGAAAAGGAAATCCCGGTCATCGCGGTGCTGCTGGAAAAGGACAAGCGCTCCACCATCAAAACGAACGCTAACGAGCGCTGCATCGACGCTGTGTGCCCCTTCGCCTCGTGGATGATCGTCGTCGCCGACGGCAACACGGACGGCCGGTTCGACGCGCTCAAGGAGCAGTACGGCATTCCGCTGACGATCCTGGACGGCTCCATGGACTTCATCGAACTCGCTAAGGCGGCCTGCCCGAAGGAGTAAGCCCTTTCAATGGCGGGAGATCAAGTTCCTCTGCTCCTGTCATTTACGATCTGATAACGGGGGAGTATGAAGGAGGGCAACATTCATGTCCATGTACATCAGTACATCGATAATTCTTGTTGCTATGGTGGTAGCATTCGTCCTGAGCAGCATCTTCCTGAAGTCGCCGGACATCTCCA
>JAEYAR010000074.1 GCA_023404715.1 Bacillota bacterium
CCGGCGGGGCGGGCGAGACCGCGGCAACAGCGCCCGAGGCGACGCCGGAGCCCGCCGCGCCCGCCGCAGGCGACGTGTACGAGGTATCGGGCTTTGGGCCGATGAAGGTCGCGATCGCGGTGGAGGACGGCAAAATCGCCTCGTTTGAGGTAGTCGAACATGGCGAGACGCCGGGCTTCGGAGCGGATCTGATCGAAAAGGGCTTCGACAGCCTGATCGGGCAGGACATTGAGACGGCATCGTTCGACGCGGTATCGGGCGCGACGGTGACGTCAAGCGCGATCAACGAGGCGCTGAAGCAGGCGGCGGAGAAGAACGGCGCAGCGGCCCCGGCGGCGGAAGCGACGCCCGAGGCGGCGCAGGGGCCCGCTACGGTCGGCGAACCGGTCGCGACATACGTGGGGTCCGGCAAAGGCTTCGGCGGCGACCTGACGATCGAGGTGAGCGTCGATGCAAACGATTTGATCGTGTCCGCAGCGGTCGTGAGCCATAGCGAGACGCCGGACATCGGCGCGCCCGTGGCCGAGACAGGGCTGAATGCGCTGGTCGGCCAGAAGGTAGGCGAAGCGCAGATCGACGCGGTGAGCGGCAGCACGTACACGAGCGATGCGATCAACCATGCGCTGCGCAACCTGTACAAGAAGGGCGAGGCGACGCCCGCGCCCGAAGCGTTTCAACCCCGCCCGACGGCCGTGATCAGCACGGAGGGGAAGGCGATAGCGACGGTAGCGCCAGAAAACAAGCAGGTACCTGTGCAGCTCGCCGCCGCCAGCCC
This sequence comes from Bacillota bacterium, assembly GCA_023404715.1. Classification (GTDB taxonomy): domain Bacteria; phylum Bacillota; class Clostridia; order Christensenellales; family Aristaeellaceae; genus Beduinella. Next base: position 776 of record JAEYAR010000074.1, read on the forward strand.
TGTAGAGGCGGCGACGCAGACGCCTGCGGCGACCGCTGCCCCCGCTTTAGAGGCTGCGGGAGGCAAAATTTACGAAGTAAATGGCTTTGCGCCCATGAAGATCGCGATTACGCTCGAAGCGGGCGAGATTACCGCTTTTGAGGTCGTAGAGCATGGCGAAACGCCGGGCTTTGGCGCAGACCTCATCGAGAAAGGCTTTGACAGCCTGATCGGTCAGGAGATCGAGACGGCGTCCTTCGACGCGGTGTCAGGGGCGACTATGACGTCCGACGCCATCAACGCGGCGCTCAAGATGGCCGCTGAGGAGGTGCAAGAATGAAGAACCTTCGAAAAATCTTCATGAACGGCATTTTGGATGAAAACCCGACGTTTCGGCTCGTGCTGGGCATGTGCCCGACGCTGGCGATCACGACGGCCGCCTCAAACGGCATCGGCATGGGCTTGGCGGTCACGTTCGTGCTGGTTTTCTCCAATCTGGTGATTTCCCTGTTGCGCAGCGCGATCCCGGATAAGATTCGTATTCCGGCTTTTATCGTCGTCATCGCGACGTTCGTGACCATCGTGCAGCTCGTCGTCAAGGCGTTTGTGCCTGCGCTGGATAAGTCGCTGGGCATGTTTATCCCGCTGATCGTCGTCAACTGCATCATCTTCGCCCGTGCGGAGGCGTTCGCCTTTAAGAACCCGCCCGTCGCCTCTATGGCGGATGGGCTGGGCATGGGCCTGGGCTTCACGCTGGCCATCACGGTTCTGTCCGCGATTCGCGAGTTGCTGGGCAGCGGCACGCTCTTTGGCGTCTCCCTGCTGGGCGAGAGCTTTCAGCCGATGGCGATCATGACGGCGCCCCCCGGCGGCTTCATCGCGCTGGGTATCCTGCTGGCGATCGTGAACGCCATAACCAACCGCAAGAAAAAGACGGCGTAAGGAGGAGGGGAGAACATGAGCAATCTGTTAACGATCTTGATCGGAGGCATTCTGGTCAACAACTTCGTCATGTCCCGCTTCCTGGGTATCTGTCCGTTCCTGGGCGTCTCTAAGAAGATCGAGACGGCCTTTGGCATGGGGATGGCGGTCACGTTTGTCATGGCGTTGGCCTCGCTCGTGACCTATCTTGTGCAGTATTATCTGCTCGTTCCGTTTGGGCTGGAGTACCTGCAGACCATTGCCTTCATACTCGTCATCGCCGTGCTGGTGCAGATCGTCGAAAATGCGCTCAAAAAGATCAGCCCGAGCCTGTACCAGGCCCTCGGCGTCTACCTGCCGCTGATCACCACGAACTGCGCCGTGCTGGGCGTCGCCCTGCTCAACATGACCGAGAGCTACAACCTGATCGAGTCCGTCGTCAACGGCGTGGCGGGCGCGCTGGGCTTTACGCTGGCGATCGTGCTGTTTGCGGGCATCCGTGAGCGGCTGGCGGTGAGCGATATGCCCAAGTGGATGGACGGATTCCCGGGCGCGCTGATCACAGCCGGTCTGATGGCGGTATCGTTCCTGGGCTTCACCGGCCTGATTTAAGGAGGGTACGACATCATGAATTTAACTTCTATTTTGATTGCCGCGTTGGTGCTCGGCGGACTGGGCCTGGTCTTCGGCGCCCTGCTCGCCGTGACCAGCAAGGTGTTTGCGGTGCCCTCCAATCCCAAGGCAGACGCGCTGCGCGAATGCCTACCGGGCGCGAATTGCGGCGCCTGCGGATACCCGGGCTGCGACGGCTACGCCGCGGCGGTGGCCGACGGCAAAGCCGAGATCGGGAAATGTCCCGTCGGCGGCGCGCCGGTTGCCGCACGGATGGGCGAGATCATGGGCGTCGAGGCGGGCGCGGGCACGCGCATGGTGGCGTCGCTGAACTGCCAGGGAAGCGTAGGCCATTGTAAGCCGAAATACGAGTACAACGGCATTGAGGATTGCCTGGCGGCCTCGCTGGTGGCGGACGGCAACAAGTCCTGCCCCTATGCCTGCCTGGGCCTCGGCACGTGCGAGCGCGCCTGCCCGTTCGACGCGATACACGTCGATCCCGTCCGCAAGCTCGCGGTCGTCGACGAGGAAAAATGTCAGGGCTGCGAAAAGTGCGTAGCGGTCTGTCCCAAGCACGTGCTGACGATGAAGCCTGCCGGGCGCAACGTTTCCGTCGTCTGCAGCTCGCACGACAAGGCGAAGGACGTCAAGGAGCGCTGCAAGGTCGGCTGTATCGGCTGCACCAAGTGCGAAAAGGTCTGTAAGTTTGGCGCGATCACGATGGAAAATAACCTGCCTGTGATCGACTATGAAAAGTGCGTCGGCTGCATGATGTGCGCCGAGAGCTGCCCGACGGGAGCCATCCAGGGCGAGCTGGAAAGCCGCATGATCGCTCAGATCGATCCGGATACCTGCGTAGGCTGCACGCTATGCAAAAAGCAGTGCGAGTTCGACGCCATCCTGGGCGAGCTCAAGCAGAAGCACAAGGTGCTGGACGCCTGCACAGGCTGCGGCAAGTGCGCCGGGAAATGCCCGAAGAAGGCCATCACCCTGCGCCCGCGGACTGCGCCGCGCGACCCCATGGCCACGGCCGCGAAGCTTGCTGCGAAGAAAGCCGAATAAGGAATTTAAAAACCAGGCCCGCTGTATCATTGCAGCGGGCCCGGTCTTTGTATCAATCGATGGTACGAATCATGATGAGGCATGGATTTTCTTCGCCCCAAAGCGATGGCAGGCACTCGAGCGGGCGAAATCCCATCGCCTTGTAGAATGCACGCGTACGCCGGTAGCATGGATCGGGATGCGATGCATCCAGCGTCTTGACCTGTAGAAAGGCAAGGGCGTGTTCTTTGCACCATCCAGCGCTGGCCTCTACCAGCATGCGCCCGCCGCCTAAGCGATGATAGGCGGGTGCGATCCCCATGACGTAGATTTCAGCGGCGGCTTCGCTCGTGCGCTTGAGCGCGAGAAAGCCTATGGGCTCCTCCGCGTCCATGAGCGCGAGAAAGGGCATATGCTGGCTTTCCCGAATGTATTCCGCGGTCGATTCGGGGATGCCGAACCATTCGGGCAGCAAGCCGAGAATGCGGGAGGAAATTTCTTCTTTTTGAACCGGAGACTCTATCCATCTTATTTGCATGATAAACACCTTTTTTCTCCATTTTAGATCGCTCGATTGTAGATCGGCTCGACGCTTGCGCGATTTCTGACGATGAGTACATGGATCATCGCGAAGGATAGGGCGGCGAACAGCAGGGAGACCACGCGGTAAGGCAAGACCTCGCCGAGCGCCCCGGCGGCGAGCTGCGCGAGCATCATCGCGCCGCTGATCAGCACGTTGAATAGCGCGTTGACGCGCGCGCGCAGATCTGCCGGAAGGTAATTCTGTACGGCCGCGGTGCGCAGCGTCGCGGTATTGACGCCCATGAACCCGCATAAAAACCGCGCGGCGAGCATCAGCGGATACCAGAGGAAGAGCAGCGCGCCGTCGAGCAGCTCGTAGAGGCGGTAGACCCACACGGTGAGCGCATAGCGGCGCTCTTGGGGAATCTTGAAGACGTAGTGTACCAATCCGCCCGCCATGCGCCCGAGCGTCTCCGCCGATATGAGCGCTGCGTACATGGCCGTGGTAAGGAAGTCGCTGGTCTGAAAATGCGCCATCGCCATGAGGTTGATGTTTTGACTACAGGCGTTTGTCGTGGTCATGTACAGGTAGATGCTACGGATGCCCCGGTCCGCGCGTACATAGCGGATGCCGCCGCCGATCTCGCGCCCGTACGCGCGAAGCCGGTCGCCCAGCGACGCGGGCAAATGCTGCGCAGGCGTGTGGGACGTGCGGATGCGGCTTTCAAAACAGGCGGCGATCAGCAGCAGCACGCCCTCGCCGAGCACGATGGGTACGATGCCATACGCGCCGTAGAGGATGGAGGCCGCGGGCGTGACGACGGCGGTCACGGTGGGGTAGATCATCGAGGAGATGGCATACCCCTTTTGCGCAAACCCTTTGGGAATGAGATCGGGATACAGCGCGTCGTAGGCGAGGCTGTACGCCGTCCCGATGCTGCCGGTGATCAGGCTAAAGAGCAGATAGGCCGGATAAGAGAAGGGCTGCCTGGTCAGGTACAGGCCGAAGGCCAGGTAGAGCGCGCCGCTGAGCGCGTCCAAGCGGACGATCAGACGCTTTTTGTCGCACCGGTCCACGTAAGGCGCGATGAGGATGGGCAGCACCGCGCCCGGAAAGAGCGACGCGGCGGCGAAGAGGCCGGAGAGCCAGGTGGAGGACGTCTGATCGAACACGATGAGGCTCATCGCCAGCCCCATGGCTGTACCGCCGATGGCGCTGGCGAGGGTGCCCAGTGTAATGATGGTAAAATTGCGCGTCCATAGCGTAGGTGATTTCAAGAGAGCCACCGCCTTTCTTTCTTTATTGTACATTTTCGGTTAAGAAAAAGAAAGACGGTTGTTTTGAGAAAATGGACGACTGAATGATGGATTAATTAGCGTTAAAGGGAGGGTCGCAGGAAAAATCGGAGATATCCTGCGAAATCGCCAACGCCTCCTTGTAACGGCGTTGATGGGCGTAGGCCTCGATGAGATCACGGCCGTGAAACTGCTTGAAGCCGAAGTGCAGGGCGGCCTCCGATTCATCGTAGATCTCGCGCAGCAGCGCCGTGTAGGCCGGGTCGGAGAAATAATCGGCTGAAAGGCGCATCTGCACGACGCGGAGCATGCGCAGGTAAATCCCGGGCATGGTGGGCGTGTACAGGGAAAAAGCCTGATCGAGTTGGAGGCGCGCCTTGGACAGATGGCCGAGCTTTTCATGGGCGATGGCGAGCTTGTGGTGGACGAGCAGCGCGGCGTCGTCCGCGTCGAAAGGATATTGGAGCGCGGCCTCCAGCTCCTGCAGCGCCTCCTCATAGCGGCGAAGCTCCAGGCAGCTCGCGCCGATATTGTAATGGATCTGTCCGGCGAAATCCGGCTGCAGGCTCTGCGCGAGCGCGAGCGCGCGCCGGAAAGCGCGCATCATGAGCGGGTAGTGGTACTGGTTGGCGTAGCACATGCCCGTCAGCGCGCTGGCGTAGAGCAAGAACAGGCCGTTCCCTTCCTCACAGGCCGCGGCATAGGCCTGCTCCGCCCCCTGCGCGGCCTGAACGTAGCGCCCGCGCAGGAAATCAAAGTTAGCATGATGATATTTCGCAAAGGCGCAGGGGTGCAACCGCTGCGCGCGGACGAAGGCGTCCTCGCGGGCAGCCTCATCCTCGCGCAGCAGGCCCCGCGCCATGTAAAAAAGGAAGAGCTGGGATTCGTCCAGATAGTCGAGAAAGGGGGTTAGGGCGTCGATCTCCGGGCGCATGGCCGTCTGATCGTCCGTCCAGGCGGCGCGATAGAGACGGTAGAGGCGGTAGGCGAGCGCGAGGGGGGAGGAAGAGAGCGCCTCCTCCTGCCCGCTGAGCCACGCATCCTCCTCTTCCTTCAGGACATTGAGAAAAAAGCGCTCGAAGTAGCCTCGCAGTTCGCGCCGCGCGCGGTCGAGCAGCGCCTTATCGTTAACATAGCGTAGGCCCAGCGCGCGAAAGAGCGCATCGAGGATTTCACGGCTCGGGGTTACGAGCCCCTGCTCGATTTTGCTGAGGTAAGAGACGGCGCAGATGCCCCGGCACAGCCCCTCCTGGGAAAGGTTCTGCCGCAACCGCTCGCGGCGGATCAGGAAGCCAGCGTAATGCTTCAAAGCGATCACCTCTGCAAAAGGATAACACGCGCGGCGGCAAAAGACAAGGCCCCGTCCGACGAAACGGGCGGGGCATCAAGCGTCTGGGCGAAGGGGGTCAGGCGCTCGCCTTTTGCGCCTTGGGCACAGAGGGTATTTCCCCGGCCTTCGTCAGGGCCAGCTTGGTGATGACCGGCCCGAACAGCTCGTAGACGAGCGTACCGGCGAGGATGACCGCGCGCACCGTCGGCCCGTATTCGGGCAGCACCTTCATGGCCAGCTGCGTCATGCCGATGGCGACGCCCGCTTGCGGCAGGAGCGTATAGCCCAGGTATTTGCGCACGTTTGGTTCCGCTCTTACGATGGACGATCCGGCGAACGCGCCGAGCCATTTGCCGAGGCTGCGGAAGATGAGATAGCTTACCCCCAACAGGCCGACCGTGGGCAATACGGATAGATCGAGATCGGCGCCGGAGAGCACGAAAAAGAGCATGAACAGCGGCGGCGTAAAGCGATCGCACTGCTCGATAATCTTGCTTGCCGCCGGGCTGGCGTTGATCATCACCGCGCCGATCATCATGCATACGAGCAGCGAGGAAAGGTCGAACATCTCGCACAGCGCGAGGCCCGCGAGCACGGCGGCGATGGCCAGGGCGAGCATATTGCCGCGGGAATGAAAGAAGCGGGCCGCAATCGTCTGCACCAAGCCCAGCGCCGCGCCGAGCAGAAGCGAACCGGCAATCTGAAAGAGGGGGGAGACGAGCATGCTTTGCACGGTCAGCGCCTCCCCGCTATGCAGCGCGGCGGCGATGGCGCTGGAGATGCTGAAGGCCATCAGACACAGCGCGTCGTCCATGGCGACCACAGGCAACAGCATGCCGCAGACGGGGCCCCGTGCCTTGTATTGGCGCACGACCATCAGCGTAGCGGCCGGCGCCGTGGCGGCGGCGATGGCGCCGAGCATGAGCGAGAGCGATAGGGGAAAGCCCAGCGCGATGAGCGCGACGTCCACGCAGGCGACCGCGCAAAGGCCCTCGAAGAGCGTGATGACGATCGGCTTTGAGCCGATTTTCCTGAGATAGCTGAGCTTAAATTCAGCGCCGATGGAATAGGCGATGAACCCCAGCGCCACATCGGTCAGGATGGAAAGCGCTTGCGTCGCCTCTTTGGGAATCAGCCCGAGCACCGACGGGCCGACCAGCAGGCCGCCAATAAGGTAAGCAGTGACGTTGGGCAGATGAATCAGCTTGATAAGCCGGCTGAAGAGTAGGCCTACGATGAGCGCGAGGGAGACTGCCAGCAGCGTGTTCATTTCGCAGAGCCTCCCAGTCCGTCGACGAAGAGCGTCGGCACTGCGAAGAGGATACCCGTATCCGGGCGGTCCAGGCCGCCGGTCACGCGGCGCACGATCTTTCGGACCGTCTCTACCTGGTCGTCCCCGAGCACCATAAAGATCGTCTTGCTGCTCTTGCGCTCGGGGTCCAGCAACGCGCGCATCATGCCGAACATGGGCATATCGTCGGCCCGTGCGTCCAGCGCGCGCATCATGCCGGTGCTCTCCAGCACCGTCGCGCCGCTGATCTTGTTTTCTATGAGCGCTTCCAGCAGCGCCTCGAGGCATTCGGTCTTGTTGAGGACAAGCGTTACCACTTGCATGAATGCTCACCTTCCATTCGTTTATTCGGTGAACATTGTACGCTCGCCGCCCTTTAAATGCAAGTGTAAAAATGCTTTTTTTCATTTTGGGGACGAAAAACATTTGTCTTTCCCGCCGTTATAGGGGAACAAATTGCGTCCTAGAGGAAACAGGGCGCGCCTCGCTTTGATTTTATGATGCAAAACTGGAGAGGCTGTGATATAATAGCTTAGATGTACGCATTTTATACGGGAGGGATCGCCTTGTCGGACGCAGGCAAAATCATTCTGGCTTCCAACTCCCCTCGACGCCGCGAGCTGCTCGCGCAGATGGGGGTTTCCTTTTGCGTGGAGACGCCGGACGTCGACGAGGAAGACGCCGCTACCCCGGAAGGGACCGTGCGGGCGCTCTCCGACCAAAAGGCGAGAGCCGTCGCCGAGCGGCACTTTACGGAGGACGCGCTCATATTGGCGGCCGACACGGTGGTTTTCTGCGAAGGCATCCTGGGAAAACCGAAGGATTCGCAGGACGCGGCGCGCATGCTGAGGCTGCTTTCAGGCCGTTGGCACGACGTTTATACGGGCGTATGCCTGATGAGAACGCCGGATATGCGCGCTAAAGCGCGCGTAGAGCGCACCCGCGTGCATTTTACGCATCTGACGGACGCGCAGATCGCGCGTTACGTTCAGACGGGCGAGCCGATGGACAAGGCCGGGGCATATGCCCTGCAGGGCCAGGCCGGCATGTTCATAGACCGGATCGAGGGCTCCGCGTCCAACGTGATCGGCTTGCCCATGGCCGCGGTTCGGGATTTGCTTTGCGCATACGGAATTATGCTTTGATTAAAACGGAAGCGGAGGAGTATCATGCGCTTTTTTGGCATTCACGCGCCGGATATCGGCATTGATTTGGGCACGTCCAACGTGCGCATCTATGCGAAGGGGAAGGGGATCGTGCTCGCAGAGCCTTCGCTGCTCGTCGTACGCGAGGATGCATCCCGCGAGGTGCTGGCGGTGGGCGAGGATGCGCGGTTGCTACTGGGGCGCACGCCGGGCGACATACAGACCATACGGCCGATTCGCGACGGCGTCATCGTCGACTTCGAGATGGCGGAGATCATGCTGCATTACTTCATCCGCAAAGCAGTCGGCACGCGCTATATGATCAAGCCGCGTGTCGTCGTCAGCGTGCCCAGCACGATCAGCACCGTAGAGCGCCGCGCGGTGGGCGAGGCGGTGCGTATGGCGGGCGCCCGTTCTATCCAGGTGGTAGAGCACCCGCTTTGCGCCGCACTGGGCACCGGGCTGCCCGTATACGAGCCCGAAGGCAGCCTGATCGTCGATATCGGCGGCGGCACGAGCGAGATCGCCGTGATCTCGCTGGGCGGCCTGGTCATCTCGCGCTCGCTGCGCGTGGCAGGCGACAAGATGGACGAGGCGATCGCCGCGATGTTTAAGAAGGAACATAACATGCTCATCGGGGATCGCGCGGCAGAGGATTTAAAGCTGGATCTGGGCGGCGCGATCGTGCGACAGGAGGATACGCGCCGCGCGATGGTGCGCGGCCGTGATATGGTCACGAGCCTGCCCATGACGGTAGAGGTCGGCGCGGTGAAGATCGGCGAGGCGCTACAGGGGCCGATCGCGGAGATCGTCGCCGCCATCAAATGGGTGTTGGAACGCACCCCGCCGGAGCTGGCCGGCGACGTGATGCGCAGCGGCATCTTTTTGACCGGCGGCGTCTCGCAGCTGCCGGACCTGGATCACCTGATCGCATCGGAGATCGGTATCGCCGTGTCCGTCGCGCGCAACCCGGGCGAGAGCGTCATTCTCGGCGCAGGCCATTTGGCGGACAACGTCGACGTGCTCGACAGCATCGGCAAGGGCGACGCGATGCGCGACTGAACACGCGAAGAAGGAGTTTTGCATGGCGAAGACAAAGAAAGAACGGCCGGGCCTGATCAAGTTCCTGCGCGTTCTATTCGTCATCCTGCTGGTCGCAGTGATGGCTTTCGGCGTCTACACGCAGTACGTAGGCGCGGACAATCCGGCGGAAAACATCCTCTCCACGATTATTACGCCGATACAAGGCTTGGTATCGCGCTCGCTTTCGGCGGTGACGGATTATATGGCGAAGGTTAAGCTACGCAGCAATATCGAATACGAATACAACCGTCTGAAGGCGCAAAACGACGAGCTGATCCTAAAATCGCTCCTGTACGACGAGGAAGTCAATAAAAACGAACGTCTGAGCAATATGATGGGCGCGTATAACGCCAATTCGGACATGAATCCCATCCTGGCGCACGTCGTGGCGAGCGAGACGGGCAACTGGTTTTCGACGTTCACCATCGACGTAGGCTCGCGGGACGGGATCAAAAGCGAGATGGCCGTCATCACCGCAGCGGGCCTGATCGGACACGTATACGAGGTCTTTGACACCACCTCAAAGGTCATCACCATTATCGATACGAACTCATCCATTGCCGCGCTGATTGAATCCAGCCGCGATCAGGGCATCGTCAAGGGTACGCTGGGCGTGAACGGCGAACCCATGTGCCGTATGTACTACCTGCCCTTGGACAACGTGCCGCGCCCCGGCGATGCGGTCATCACCTCCGGCGTGGGCCTGCCGTTTCCCAAGGGGCTGTTGATCGGCTATGTCCGTGAGAGCACGCGCGCGATGGAAGAGAACAAGCACTACATCGTGGTCGAGCCCGCGGCGGACTTTCAACACATCGAGGAGGTTTTGGTGCTGCGCTATCAGGCGACTGCGGAAGAGATGCCGGAGGGCTACAACGAGGATGATATGATCATCGTGGCGCCGCCGACCCCGCGTCCGCAGATGACCATCGACTCCTCCAACATCGTCTCTACGCCGGTACCGCTGCCGGATGCGCCCGGCCGCGCTACATCGACGCCGGATCCCTCCGTGACCCCGACGCCTGCGCCGGAGAATTCCATAGCGCCGCAGGGGGACGATGGGACGGGGGAAGACGAGTTCTTCGACGATTTTGAGGGACTCCCCGACTTTTTCCAGGAGCCGTGAGGACGATTCGATATGACCGCCCGCGAATGGGCCCGGCGGAAGAGAGCATTCCGCCCGGCCCTGCGCGCGGGCTTGCGAGAACGGGAGGGGACGAATGTCGAAATTTTTGAGAATGGCGGCGGCCGTCTACATTTCCTTCATCATACAGACGAGCGTGTTCAAATACTTTGCCATCGCCAACGTGCAGCCGGATATCCTGGCCTGCGCGATCGCCGGGCTCGTCTTTTTCGGCGGCACGTATGAAGGGTTTTGCGTGGGGGCGGTGTTCGGTCTGCTGATGGACACGGCCGTCGGGCAGGTGGCCGGGCTGTATATGATCCTGTACCCGCTCATGGGGTATCTCGCCGCGCGCATGCGCATGGGGCTGGAGCCCGTGATGATTGAAAAAGCGGCGCCCAAGCGCAGAGCGGGAAGAAAAGTGCTGCTTTCAATCGTTATTTGTATGGCGGTTACGTCGCTGCGCGAGGTCGTATTCATGGTATACACATACTTAAACGGCGTCGACCTCACGATGCGGCACGTCGCCCGCGTGATCCTATGCGTGGTTTATACCGGCGCCGTCGGCATTTTGATCTTCAGAATGGTCGACGCCATCATGCATCTTCAAGCGCCCAGGATCAAAAGAGGCGGAAAGGCTGATACGGACGCATGACGCACAAAACGGGGGCAAGACATGAATAAATACAGGGGACGTTACATCTTTCTCGGCGCGATTACGGCCGTCTTATTTACCATATTGGTCGTTCAGCTTGCCAATCTGCAGATACGCAACGCCGATATCTACGCCGGCAAGGCCTCGATGAAGAAGACGAAGACGATCACCAGCCGCGGCGA
>JAEYAR010000191.1 GCA_023404715.1 Bacillota bacterium
TGACGATGGAGTGCACGCTGATCACCCCGATCGCGATCGAAGAGAAGCTGCGCTTCGCCATCCGCGAGGGCGGCCGCACGGTCGGTTCCGGCGTCGTCACCAAGGTCATCGAGTAAAATCCTCATAACAGAGGCCAGGCTTTCAAAACACGTTTATCAAAGAACGGAGAGCGGGTTGCCGCTCCCCGTTCTTTTCTGGCTGCAAGCTTCAAAATGTCACCGGCGTACAAAGAACCAGTTGACAGAAGCGGAACTTTGTGATAAATTATATAGGCATGTTTAGAAGACAGGAGAATTCTGTCTATTTCGGTCAAGGAGGTGTCTGCTATGGCGACGACTGGCGCGCGTGTAAAGATCACGCTTGCTTGCACGGAGTGCAAACAGCGCAATTACAATACCATGAAGAACAAAAGAAACGATCCCGACCGCATCGAGATGAGCAAATATTGCCGCTTCTGCAAGAAGCATACCAGCCACAAGGAAACCCGCTAAGCACCGCACCGAGTATTGGCTGAGGATGTGAACAAGATGTCTGAAAAGAAACCCGTAGAAAAGAAGCAGACCGGCAAGCCTTCTTTCTTTACGCGCGCCAAGAACTGGATCGTCGCCTTACCGCGGCGCATCGCAAACTCCTTTAAGAACATGGTCGCGGAGCTGAAGAAGGTTTCCTGGCCCACGAAGAAAGATCTGATCAACTACTCTGTCGTAGTCGTCGTCTTCCTCGTGGCCATGGCGGTTGTCGTCGGCCTGCTGGACATGGGTTCTACGTTCCTGATTACGAAGCTCATCAACCTCTAAGCAGGAACAGAGCCGGATGGAGGAACTATGTCTGATACTGCCGCCCAATGGTATGTCGTGCATACCTATTCGGGCTACGAAAACAAAGTCGCGACGGATCTGGCCAAGACCGTTGAGAACAACGGGCTTAGCGAGCTGATGCTCGATATTCAGGTGCCCGTCGAAGAGGTCGTCGAGATCAAAAACGGCAAACGGCGCGTCGTTCCCCGCAAGGTCTTTCCGGGCTATGTCCTCGTGCACATGGTCATGACGGACGAAACCTGGTATATCGTGCGCAATACGCGCGGCGTAACGGGCTTTGTTGGGCCGGGATCTAAGCCGATTCCGTTGACTGAGGAAGAGGTTTCCCGCATGCTGTCGGGCGGTTCTTCCGTAAAGATCGATTTGGCCGTGGGCGACCAGGTGCGCATTTTGTCCGGCACGCTGCAAGACTTCGTCGGCACAGTCGAAGATGTCAACACAGCGACGCAGATCGTGCGCGTCAAGGTCGAGATGTTCGGCCGCGAAACCCCTGTAGAGCTGGAAGTTTGCCAGGTCGAGAGGGTCTAATTTATTCGCCATCACCGTCGCATGCATTCGCATGCGGCGTTGGATTGTGCGGCTTTGCCGCGCAATACAGCCCTGCAAGCAGCCCCGCTGCCCAGGGAGTGGGAGGAACAGACGTTCCGTAGGACCACATACCAGTGAGGAGGTGTAATCCATGGAAAATAAAGTAACCGCTATGATCAAGCTTCTGGTGCAGGCCGCCAAGGCCACGCCCGCGCCGCCTATCGGCCCGGCGCTGGGTCAGCACGGTGTGAACATCCCGGGCTTTTGCAAGGAGTTCAACGAGCGCACCGCGAAGCAGGCGGGTCTGGTAATCCCCGTAGTCATTACGGTGTATTCCGACCGTTCTTTCACGTTCATCACGAAGACCCCGCCCGTCCCGGTTCTGATCAAGAAGGCCTGCGGCATCGAAAGCGGCTCCGCCAAGCCCCAAAAGGACAAGGTGGCCCAGCTGACGCTCGAGCAGGTTCGCGAAATCGCGACGACCAAGCTGCCTGATCTGAACGCGACCGACGTCGAGGCCGCGATGAGAATGGTGAAGGGTACCGCCCGTTCGATGGGCGTCACCGTCGCCGACGCGTAAAGTTCACCCCTGTCGGCCCCTGCGGGCCGGCTTCGATTGTGGGAGGATATCACGCCGCTATGACCACAAGGAGGATCGTACAAGATGAAACATGGCAAGAAATATCTTGACAGCGCGAAGCTGCTGGACAGCACGAAGGTCTATGACCCGGCTGAAGCGGTAGCGCTCGCGCTGCAGACTGCAAAGTGCAAGTTCGATGAGACGATCGAACTGTCCGTGCGCCTGGGCGTCGACCCGCGCCACGCGGACCAGCAGGTTCGCGGCGCCGTCGTGCTGCCGCACGGCACGGGCAAAAAGGTTCGCGTCCTCGTCTTCGCCAAGGGCGATAAGGCCAAGGAGGCGGAGGCTGCGGGCGCTGAGTTCGTCGGCGCGGAGGATCTCGTCGCGAAAATCCAGGGCGAGAACTGGTTTGATTTCGACGTCGTCGTCGCGACCCCGGACATGATGGGCGTCGTCGGCCGTCTGGGCCGCGTGCTCGGCCCGAAGGGCTTGATGCCTAACCCCAAGAGCGGCACGGTCACCATGGATGTGACCAAGGCGATCACGGACATCAAGGCCGGTAAAGTGGAATACCGCCTGGACAAGACGGCCATCATCCACTGCCCGATCGGCAAGAAGTCCTTCAGCGCGCAGCAGCTCGAGGAGAATTTGAACGCCCTGATGAGCGCGATCGTGCGCGCCAAGCCGTCCGCGGCGAAGGGCATCTACCTCCGCTCCGTCGTCATGTCTTCGACGATGGGCCCGGGCATCAAGATCAATACGCTGAAGTTCTAAGTTTGGCGGCCGGCCTGCGCTTGACAAAGCGCGCGGCGCGTGCTATAATCAATCGTCATTTGAATCAGTACTGTGCCGTAGACAGCGGGTGCGTAGCGTAATGGGAGGTCACTCCCGCCCGCCGAGGTGTAAGGTTTGGCATTGCCAGCAGATACTTCTGCCCTTGCGCCTGCGCGCAGGGGCTTTTTCATGGCCGCTGCCCCGGCAGCGATCCTGGGAAGAAGGAGGATAATTGAATGTCTAAGAATTTTGAGCTCAAGCAACAGGCTGTTGAACAGATCAGCGAGAAGATCAAAAACTGCAAGAGCCTGGTGATCGTCGAGTACAAGGGTCTTACGGTGGATGAGGCGACGCAGCTCCGCGCAAAGTGCCGCGCGGCAAGCGTGGATTATTGCGTGCTGAAGAATACGCTGGTTCGCCGTGCGTTGGCCGGGCTGAACATCGTCGGCCTGGACGACACGCTGGAAGGCCCGAGCGCGTTCGTCTTCTCTAACGAGGATCCGGTATCCGGCGCGAAGATCCTCAAGGAGTTCATGGAGGCGGACAAGAAGGAGGCCATCAAGGTCAAGGCCGGCCTGCTCGACGGCGAAGTGCTCGATGTCGCCGGCGTCAAGAAGCTGGCGGATCTGCCCTCCCGCGAGGCGCTCCTGTCCATGCTGTGCCAGGTGCTCACCGGTACGGTCCGTTCTCTGGCCTGCGTGCTGGAGGCCGTCCGCAAGCAGAAGGCCGGCGAAGAGTAAGCTGCCCGCAGCCTGAGGCTGTATGAACCACGACAAAGAATAAACCATGGAGGTATTGTGTTATGACTCACGAGGAATTTCTTACCGCGATTGAATCCATGACCGTTATGGAGCTGGCCGATCTGGTGAAGGCCATCGAAGAGAAGTTCGGCGTATCCGCCGCCGCGCCCGTCGCCGTCGTCGCCGGTGGCGCTGCCCCCGCCGCCGCCGCCGAGGAAAAGACCGAGTTCGAGGTCGTCCTCAAGGAGGTCGACGCGTCCGCCAAGATCAAGATCATCAAGGCCGTCCGCGAAGTGGTCGAGGGCCTGGGCCTGAAAGAAGCCAAGGACATCGTCGAGGCTGCGCCGAAGACCATCAAGGAAGGCGTTTCCAAGGAAGATGCCGAGAAGATCAAGGCCAAGCTCGAAGAGGCTGGCGCGAAGGTCGAAATCAAGTAATCATGCCCTCCGGGCAAGCGACAAAGTGGCTTAGGCCACTTTGTCGCGTTTTGGGGTTCATGGCATTGTCTTTCCATAGCGGTCAGAACGCTCCGTGCGGGTGCGATTCATTTTGTTTGTCCGTGCAAGGCCTCCGTTTGCGCGCTTATTCTCTAGTCAACCCCTATCTATTATGCTATAATGAGGGCAAATTGGAGGTGCGACATGAAAAAGTACGTGATTGCCCTGGATCAAGGCACGACGAGCTCGCGCGCGGTCGTCTTCGACAAACAGGCGCGCATCATCGCCGTGCACGGCATCGAATTTCCGCAGATCTACCCGCAGCCCGGCTGGGTGGAGCATGACCCGGATACGATCCTCAAGACGCAGGTAGAGGCGCTACGCCAGGCGGTGAAGCTCTCGCGCATCCCGGTGGAGGAGATCGCGGCGATCGGCATCACCAACCAGCGCGAGACGACCCTGCTGTGGGACCGTCGGACGGGCAGGCCGTGCTACAATGCGATCGTCTGGCAGTGCCGCCGCACGGCGCCTATCGTCGAGCGCCTGCGCGCAGAAGGACTGGAGGCGCATATCCGCGAGACGACCGGCCTCATCCCCGACGCGTATTTTTCCGGCACAAAGCTCAGCTGGCTACTCAGCGAGCTGGGGCTGCACGAGCGCGCGGAGCGCGGCGAGCTGTGCTTCGGCACGGTGGACAGTTGGCTGGCCTGGAACTTGATCGAGCGCCGCCCGCATGTGACGGACGTCAGCAATGCGAGCCGCACCATGCTGCTCAACATCCATACGATGGAGTGGGACGATACCCTGCTGCGGGCGCTGAACATCCCCCGGGCGATTTTGCCAGAGGTCGTGGATACGTCCGGCATTATCGGCATGCTCGACCCGGAGATCCTCGGCCGGCCGATCCCGGTCGCTTCGATGGCGGGCGATCAGCAGTCCGCGCTCTTCGGCCAGGCCTGCTTTGACAAGGGTATGATGAAGAACACGTACGGCACCGGCTGCTTCCTGCTCATGAATACGGCGGATCAGGCGGTCAAGAGCGAAAGCGGGCTGGTGACGACCGTGGCCTGGCGCATCGGCGGGCAGGTCCACTACGCGCTGGAGGGCAGCGTGTTTGTCGGCGGGGCGGCGGTGCAATGGCTGCGCGATGAGATGCACCTCATCGAGCGCGCGTCGGATAGCGAGGCGATTGCGACCTCTGTGCCCGATAACGGCGGCGTATATCTGGTGCCCGCTTTTACGGGCCTGGGCGCGCCGTATTGGGATATGTACAGCCGCGGCATGTTGATCGGGCTTACGCGCGGCACAGGGCGCGCGCATGTCGTTCGCGCGGCGCTCGAGTCCATCGCCCTGCAATCGGCGGATCTCGTGGCGGCGATGGTGAAGGATTGCGGCTTTACCCCCAAAGGCCTGCGGGTAGACGGCGGGGCGAGCGCGAACAACTTCCTCATGCAGTTTCAGGCCGACGTGCTGGATATCCCGGTCGTGCGTCCGGCCGTCATCGAGACGACCGCACTGGGCGCGGCGATGCTCGCCGGCCTTGCGACGGGCGTTTGGGGGGATATGAACGAGCTTGCCGCGATCTGGAATGCGGATGTGCGCCTCACGCCGCGGATGTCCCTCGATGAGCGCGCGCGAATTGTGCGCGATTGGCATCGCGCTGTCGAGCGCAGCCAGCGCTGGGTCGAAGCGTAAAATAGCATAATTTGATTTCATCCTCTGCCTTTGATCCGTCGAACGGTGTCCGACGGGCGGTCAAAAGGCGGAGGATTCTTTTGGTTTCAGGACGAATATTAAGAATATTAGAAGTAAATGCGCCAAATTCGCTGCTAATGTCTTCCCAAGCAGGGCGAAATGTGCTATAATCTTAGATGATGATTTTATAATCATTCGACAAAAGGTGTCATTTTTCGTCACGCGGTGCAAACCGCGTGCTGAAAAAATATATTTCGGATGGATATTGGAGGAGAAAAAATGGAGACGGTGAAACTTCTGATCGTGGACGACAATGTGGAATTGCGGCGCGTCGTCGCAGATTATTTCGGCCAGCGTGATGGGGTCAGCGTTGTAGGTCAGGCGGGTAACGGCGCGGAGGCGCTGGATATGATCCGCCAGACACAGCCGGACGTCGTTCTATCGGACATCATCATGCCGCAGATGGACGGCTATACGATGCTCGAACAGCTTGCGCGCATGGAGCTGGCGCATAGGCCCGAGGTGATCGTGCTGACGGCGCTGGGCAGGGATGATTTCATCACGCGCGCGGTGCAGCTCGGCGTACGGTACTACATGATCAAGCCCTTTGACTTCCCCGTGCTCTATCAGCGCGTGATCGAGGTGGCGCAGGAGCGCGATACGAATCGGGATACGATGCTGATGCCTCCTCCTCCGGCGGTTCCGGCGCGCTCGATCGATGAAAAGGTCGCCAGCCTCTTCCTTACGATCGGCATCCCGGCCCATATTAAGGGCTATCAATTCCTGCGCGAGGCCGTCAAGATGGTCATGGAGCAGCCGGACATGATCAACCGCATTACCAAAGAGCTCTATCCAGGGATTGCCCGTAAATTTTCGACGACCGCCAGCAAGGTGGAGCGCGCCATCCGCCATGCGATCGAGGTGGCATGGAGTCGTGGGCGCATCGAGGTGCTCAACCAGGTGTTTGGCGCCAATGTCTGTTCACCGGACGACAAGCCGACCAACGGCGAGTTCATCGCGCTGGTCGCGGATAAGATGAGCGTAGAGCGCAGCGCGTAAGGGACTTACGCTAAAGAGGCATATTGGGCCGCTAATGTAGGCGATTTGAAAAGTTTAGCGGCGTCGAGATACATATTGACGATGGATTGAGGAATAGACTCTTCACAGGCGGGGCCGGTGGAGAGTCTTTTTTGCATAGGGTTGTAAAAACGCGCATAGTGTGGAAACGTGCAATAGCATCAGGGGAGGGACATGCGGATGGATTGGCAGATTGAACGCGAAAGCGTTGAGGCGGAACGGTTGATCGCAAACCTGCAGCAGCAGGCTGTGATCGAGGGCGAGGTGGCGCTGCCGGGCAGCATGCGCGATGCGGTAACGGTACTCAGCGTACAGGCACAGGCGGTGCCGGGGGCGGCGGAGGTTCAAAACGATAAGGTTACCGTGTCGGGGCAGGTCGTCTTTCACGTCCTGTACACACAGGGGGATTTGACGCACGTGCAGACGATCGAGACGGCCTGCGATTTCCATCAGATCATCGAGTCGCCGGGGATTACGCCGCGCATGCAATTGCAGTGGCGTGTCAACGTCGAGGACGCGGGCGCAAAGGCTAACGGAGGCCGGCTTCAGATGACGGCGGCCCTTACGTTCTATGCCGTGGTGACGGCGTGCACGCCGGTCGATGCGGTGACCGACATACAGGGTGCGTCCGTGCTCAAGACGAAGAAGCAGTGCCTACAGCTTTGCCGAACGACCGGTATCGGCAGCGATAAGGGGCTCGTACGCGAGGAGTTCGACCTGCCCGGCACTTTGGGCATAGAGGATACGCTGTACGCGACGGCGAACGCGCGCGTAGAGGATGTGGTCGGCGGCGAGGGACGCGTGAGCGTAGCCGGCACGATTGAGCTCACCGTGTATCATGCGGGAAAGACGGGCAAGCCGCTCGTGGTTACGCGCCACAGCATGCCCTTTGAACAGGCGGTTACGCTCAACACCGGCGAGAACGACACGATCAGCGCGAGCGTGCAGGTGCTCGACGTCATGGTCGATTCCATGGAAGAGGGCGAGGACGCCCGCATCTTGCGCGCAGAGGTGGAAATCCTCGTGAGTGTCAAGGCGACGGAGTGCGCGGAGCACACGCTGCTGGACGACGCCTATACCACGGAGGGGGAACAGGTGGTGCCCTCGCGCAGCACGGTGGAGATGCACACGGACGACCTGCACTGCAGCGCCAGAGAGAGCGGCAAGCTCATGCTCGCCATGCCGGACGACGCGCAGCCGATCGGCACGATGCTGTGCGCGTTCATCCAACCCGCCGCGGGCACGCGCGAGAATGTAAACGGGCGCCTGCGTGTGGACGGCATGCTGGGTGTGACGCTCGTCTACCTGCCGATGGATTCGGACGTGCCCGTATCGGTGCACCAGGATACGCCTTTCACCATGCAGTTCACCTGCGATCTGCCTTCCACTGCGGCCATCACGCTGGAATGCGTCGAGGCGGTCGCCGCCGCCCTTACGTCTGACCGGGTAGAGGTTCGCTTCATCCTCGCGCTGGACGGAACGGAGTTTTGCGCGCAGAGCGTCGACGTCGTGACGGATGTGGATTCCGTGGCCATTGACGAGGAGCCGGGCGGCATCGTGCTGTATTACCCCAAGGACCGCGAGACGATGTGGGATGTCGCCAAGCGCTACCGCGTCGCGGAGGAGACCCTGGCGGCCTTTAATCCGCAGGTCAAAGAGGTACAGCCGGCAAGGCCGCTGGTCATCCTAAAGCGCGGGGCGCGTGAAGTCTAGCCCCGTGAGAGCGGCAGGAGCGCGCATAGGCTGGGCGAAGAACGCCCCTGCCGTGCGCGTTTTTCGCCTCGTGTGCGCGCAGCCATGATTCGTGCGGTCAGCGCGTTCCCCTTGCCTTCACGCGCAAAAGGCAGTACAATAGAGAAAAACGCACGGAGGACGCGAACATGCTGCGGATACAGGCGCGCGCGAAGATCAATTGGACGCTCGACGTACGCAAGAAACGAGAGGACGGCTATCACGAGCTGGATATGCTTATGCAGTCGGTCACGCTCGCGGATACGCTTACGCTCGAGGAGGCGCCGTCGCTTACGCTCGAGGTGGGCCGGGGCGGCCGCGTGCCTTCCGACCAAGGGAATCTGGCCCTGAAGGCGGCGCAGACGTTGGCGGACCGTACGAATGTGCGCAAGGGGGCCCGCCTCTGGCTGGGCAAACGCATTCCGGTCGCGGCGGGCATGGGCGGCGGCAGCGCGGATGCCGCGGCCGTGCTCGTGGGGCTTAATCGACTATGGCAGTGCGGCCTTTCGGAGGACGAGCTGGAAAGGATCGGCCTTGACGTCGGCGCGGATGTACCCTTTTGCGTGCGCGGCGGCCTGCAACGCGCCTGCGGAATCGGCGAAAAGCTGACGCGGCTTCGACCCGGACGGCAGATCTGGCTGGTCGTCATTCAACCTTGCCGGGGGCTCTCGACGAAGGACGTCTTTGGCAGGCTGCAGGCGCTGGAGGCGGAGGAGATGCGCCGCCCGCAGACCGAGCGGGCGCAGCAGGCGCTCATCCTGGGGGACCTGCGCGGGCTTTGCGCCTCGCTGGGCAATACGCTGCAGCCGGTGGCCGAGGCGCTGCGCCCCGAGATCGGTCAGGCGCTGAGCGCGCTGCGCGCGCACGGCGCGGCGGCCGCGCAGATGACAGGTAGCGGCTCGGCCGTTTTCGGCATCTTTCTCAATGCGCGCTCCGCGCGCGCGGCCTGGCAGAAACTTCATTTTACGTATCGCGCATGTTACATGACCTCGAGCGCGGATGCCGCTATGGAGATTCAGGAGATTCATCCCTGAATCCGCCGCCGCTCCGCATAAAAAATGTTTTTTTGGACGACCCTGTTGCCATTACGAGGGGGTGGCATCATGGGTCGTCTTTTATGTATGGTCAGCCTTGCCGTCGCGTTGTGCCTTTCGCCGCTGCCGTCGCCGAGCGATTCGGCGCTATCCGCAGCGCTGTCTCGGGGCGAGCTGATCCGCATCCACGTCGTCGCCAGCAGCGATTCGCAGGCGGATCAGGCGGTGAAGCTCAAGGTTCGCGACGAGGTGCTTCGGCGCTTCGCCGGGCAGCTTGCGCAGGCGTCGTTCGCAGCGGCGTGCGATGCGATACGCGAGAATCTGGCGGACATCGAACGCACGGCGCTGGAGGTCGCGCGTCGCGAGGGCTTCGAGGGCGCCGTCGAGGCGAGCTTTGGCGATTGCGAGTTCCCAACGCGCGTCTACGGCGGCGAGATCGTGCCGGCAGGCACCTATCCGGCGCTGCGCATCGTGCTGGGCGATGGGGACGGGCGCAACTGGTGGTGCGTGCTCTATCCGGCGCTTTGCCTGATCGAGGAGGGGGACGATGACGCCGCCGATGCGGCGCAGCCGCTGGGGACGCGCGCGCCGGACGAGCCCGTGCAGTGGACGTCCATCGTCAAACGGATATTGGGCTGGGAGGATGAATGGGTATGAGCAGGCGAATGAAGAACATGCGCATGGCGGCGCTGCTGCTGGTGACCTGCCTGATCGTCTGCGCGCAGATCGCGCAGGCGGCGACGGTCGTGGCCTGGGGTTCCCGGGGCGACGAGGTCATGCGCATTCAACGCAGGTTGAAGCAATGGGGCTATTATGACGGGACAGTCGACGGCGTGTTCGGCGAGGATACGTATCAGGCCGTGGTGCTCTTTCAAAAGCGCAACGGCCTGAAGGCGGACGGCGCGGTCGGCCAGGCGACGGCGAAGGCGATGGGCGTCTCGCTTTCCGCACAGGCGGGACAGAGCGTGCAGGTCTCCGCCGGGTACAGCGAGAGCGAGATTTATCTGCTGGCCCGCATCATCCACGGCGAGGCGCGCGGCGAGCCGTACGTCGGCAAGGTGGCCGTTGGCGCGGTCGTACTCAACCGCGTGCGCCATCCCTCCTTCCCCAACACCATCGCCGGCGTCATCTATCAGGCCGGGGCATTCGATGCGGTAGCCGACGGCCAGATCAACCTGACGCCGGACAACGAGTCGCTCCGGGCCGCGCGAGACGCGATGAACGGCTGGGATCCGTCCGGCGGCTGCATCTACTATTTTAACCCTGCGACTTCTACGAGCAAGTGGATTTGGACGCGCGAGGTGCGGCTCAGCATCGGGCAGCACAACTTTGCGGTGTGACGGGGGGAAAAACGTGAAGTATAGAGGTTTATTGGCGGCTTTATCGGTCGCGCTGGTCATTTCTCTGGGGGCGAACGTCTGGCAGCAGCGCGAGCGTCAGACGCTGACGCTGCAGGCAGCGGGCGCGCGCCAGCGAGCGCTGCTGGAGGTCGTGGACGCGCTGTCCGACGTCGAAATTCGCGTGGAGAAGCTGCTCGTGGCCTCCGGACCGCGACAGACGGTCTCCCTGCTGGGCGAGATCGCACGCCAGTCCGAATCCGCGCAGGGCAGCCTTGCGCAGCTACCGCTGCGGCATACGGCGATTTCCAGTACGACCAAGCTGGTCGGGCAGATGGGCGACTATGCGTTGACGTTGTCGGAGCGCATTGCGGGGGGCAGCATGCTCTCCGACGACGACCTGACTCAGTGGGAAGCGCTGCTGCGCGCCTGCGACGGGCTCAACCGCCAGTTGCAGAGCCTGGGCGATGTGCTCGCCAGGGAGGATATCGTGCCCGCCGCGGGCGAGATGTGGGCGGATGAGGGCGACGATGCGCCGCAGCTAGAGCAGATCGCGGGCAGCGCAAGCGGCATCGAATACCCCAGCCTGATCTATGACGGGCCGTTTTCCGACGGCCGTCACGAGCAGGAGCCCAAAGGGGTCACGGGCGAAGAGATTACATTGGACCAGGCGATGGAGCGCGCCAGAGCTTTTGTCGGCGATGCGCGCGTGGTCGAGGTGCGCGCAGCGGCCGACAGCGGCGGCGTGATCCCGGCCTATGGCCTGGCCGTCGAGACGCGGGAAGACGGCACGCTCGACGTACAGGTGACAAAGCGGGGCGGACATGTGCTGTGGATGATGCCCGAAAGCGCCCAGTACGCCCAGCAGCTCGACGTCGACGCCTGTGCGCTGAAGGCCTATGAGTTCCTCGCTGAGCGCGGCTATGGGCACATGGAGCCGAACTACTGGCAGCTCTACGACGGCCTGGCGGTCGTCAACTTTGCCGCTGTGCAGGACGGGGTGCTGCTCTATCCCGATTTGATCAAGGTGCAGGTGCGCGCGGATACGGGCGCAATCGTCGGCATCGAGAGCAACAATTACCTGATGAACCATCAGCAGCGCGCGCTGGAAGCGCCCGCGCTCACCCGCGAGGAGGCTGAGGAGCGGGTATCCGCGCGCCTGACGATCGACCGCAGGCGCCTGTGCGTGATCCCGCTGGGCAGCGGCGAACGGCTGTGCTATGAGTTCTCGGGCAGCTTTGGCGGCGGATACTACCTCATCTACATCGACGCAAAGACAGGGGAGGAATTGGAGATTTTAAAGCAAATAGACGCACAAAATGCAAAATTGACGGCATAAAACCTGTGAAATCCTCTCGAAAAGGGGCGGTTTTAGGGCTGACGGACCGGCGAATGCTTGCAAATTACAGATGAAATGGTTATAATGAGGTACACGATTTGACGATGGAGGAATAAGGATGTCCGAGGGAAAGCCGGCGCTCATCCAGGTCGTCAGCGTGCAAGAGGACGCACAGCGCGCACGTGAGACGCATAGCAGGATCTATCGCGGCGAGGTACATCGCTTGCCCCAGGGGCTGGCGCTGCGCTATACGGAGACGGACGAGGAGGGCGCCGCGACGCACGTGGCGCTTGAGCGTACGCTGGAGGGCGTGCTGCTGCGGCGCAAAGGGATGTGCAGCGCGCAGATGCTGCTGATCCCGGGGCGCGAAGGCGCGAGCGTTTATGAGACGCCGTTTGGCGCGATGGACCTCACCGTGCGCACGCAGGAGGCATCCTGGACGGAGCAGGGCGTGAGCAGCCGTATAGCGCTCAGGTACGACGTGTATGTACAGGGCGAGCTGCTTTCGCGCAATACGGTGACCCTGACGTATAGGGAGAAGCCGTGAGCGCCCTTTCGCAGTACCGCGCGCAGGCGCGCCTCGCGCTTGAGCCGGTCTTGTCCGGCGGGGGCTGCTTCGTGCGCGTCGCGCAGGCGGGGCCGCTCCTCGTGACGGATGCGCTCAGGCGTGCGCCGGATCCGGCGCTTATCCTGCAGGCGCTCATGGCGGCGGGTTTTCATCCTTCGCCGGCCCCGGAGGGGCTGCTTTCGATCGGCCTGCCGGACGCGGCCTATGCGATCCCTGACGGGAGCGTCCCCGGGCCGGGAGACTGGGATGCGCAGGCTTTCGCGCGTCAGGCGCTGTGCCGTCAGCTGCTCTGCTTGAAGGCGCCGCCGGGTCCTGTCGAACCCGAAGGGCGCCCTCTGGTGGACGCTGCGCTGCGCGCGCTGGATAGGGCGCGCGACCGCGCGAAGGCGCCAGCAGGCGTCGCGGCGCAGGCGGCCGTCGCGCACAGGCGGGGGGCCCGGCGCGCCCTGTATCTGTGCGGCTTATATTTAGCGATGGATCTGGCCGAAGGCGGCATCGGCGTGCCGGAGGGCACATACGCGTACGGCCAGTTTTGAATAGAAGGATGCGGAAAGCCCTGCTTTCCGCCCGCAACGCATCCGCCCGCCGCCTGACGGCGGACGCGGATGCAGCGAAGGAGGTACTTTGATATGAACATTCGATGGCTTGGACATTCCAGCTTCCTGCTGACGGCGGATAAAGGCCTGCGCATCGTGACGGACCCGTTCGACGAATCCGTCGGCTATCCCATGCATAAGACGGAGGCGGACGTGGTTTGCGTCAGCCATGAGCACCACGATCACAACAACCGCGCGCTCATCGAGGGCAACCCGATCATCATCGACCAGCCCGGCGAGCACGACCTGTGCGGCGTTCGCGTTACGGGATATTCGACCTGGCATGACGATCAGCAGGGCGCGCTCCGCGGCAAAAACACGATGTTTTCCTTTCAGATCGACGGGCTGCACGTGCTGCACGCAGGCGATTTGGGCTGCATGCTGGAGAATTCGCTGCTCAAGCGCATCGGCGCGGTCGACGTGCTGATGGTGCCGGTGGGCGGCGTGTTCACGCTGGGCCCCAAGGAGGCTTGGGCGCTGTGCGAGCGCATCAAACCGCACGTGATCCTGCCCATGCACTATAAGCTCCCTTGCGTGCAATACGGTCTTGAGCCGGTGGAGGCGTTCCTCGCCTGCGCGGGCGCTGCCGGCGCAAAGCGCGTCGAGTCGCTTTTCGTGAATCCCTTGAACCTTTCGCGCCTGGATCCGATCGTGCTCATGCAGTACGGCGACGAGGTGCGAGAGAACCGCTATCAGACCGCCTGACGCGGCGCCCTGCCCGGCTGAAAGAGACGCCCTTGCGCTCCCGGCAGGGCGTTCAGCGTGTCGACAAAGTGGCATACGCCACTTTGTCGAGTTTACGGGTGACTTTTTCCTCCGCAAAATGGCATTTTGCTGTGGAAAAATCCCCGCCCGACAAGGGAGCGAAGCGACTAGGCGCGAGGACAGCGCGAAGCGCTCCACAGCGCCGTACCCCGCGCAGCTTGCGCGGGGCGTAACAGGCAAAGCCGGCGGATACGATTACAGTCTTGCAGACGGCTTTGGGTTTGCGCGCAAAATGAAGCTTTTTCGACGGTCTGCCCGCCCGGCAGGGCGTTTTTTGTATTTGCAGATTGGGGGAAAGGGGTATTTTGTCCGGGGTCTTGCGCGCCGGACAAAAACATGGTACTATCTCAAGGTACGGCGCGTTCGGAGTTTGAACGGAAAAAGCCGCAAAGCATCGCGCTTTGCGGCCTTTGATGGGATCGGGTACGGACGTTAGGCGCGCTGGGCGCAAAATTGTCCGTTATGCGCTGGCGCTGGATATGCGCTCGTACAGCGCGTCGATGGTGTCGCGCAACAGGACGAACGTATCCGACAGCACATAACCGCCCTGTATCTTGGTGTCGCACTCGTTGAGGTAGGTGTCGCAGGTGGAGAGCAGCGTTTCATCGATGAAAACCTGGCTTCCGCCGAAGATGCCGGTCGTCAGTTCGTTGATCTGGTGCAGCGCATAGATGTGCTGGCGCACCTGGGCGATCATCGCCGATACGGTGGAGCTGCTGGTCTGCGTCAGCTGATAGGCGCGC
Organism: Bacillota bacterium; assembly: GCA_023404715.1. Taxonomy (GTDB): domain Bacteria; phylum Bacillota; class Clostridia; order Christensenellales; family Aristaeellaceae; genus Beduinella. The sequence continues at coordinate 14,763 of JAEYAR010000191.1, forward strand.
GTCTTTGCGTTGGAAATCTCATTTTGCGCCTTCGCGACCAGGATGGCCGATGTGTTGGCGTTTGCGCTCGCCGCCTTGGCGTACGCAATGCTCAGGCTGATACAGGCGATCGCGAGCACCAGCGTCAGCACGAGCAGGATGGACATTCTTCTGCGCATCTTCAGCGTGCTGGTCGATGCGGGATAGCGATACATGGCAAAACCTCCTTCAATCACTGCGGCCGCGGTGCGCCGGAGCGCGTAGATGCGACCATAAGCACACAATCCTCCGCTGAAACTGGAGGGGCGTGCACAGCCCGATGG
>JAEYAR010000196.1 GCA_023404715.1 Bacillota bacterium
CGGCCGTACCTTCGCGGGAGGTGTGCGTCTTTGCTTATGGGCATGCTCGGCGTAAAATCGCCCCATATTTGATGAGAATTTTCGTAAGTTTTCGCTTTGGAGCAAATCATATTTTAAAAATATCAAATACTTTCACTTTGGTTAAGCGTATGATAGAACCAGCAAGAGAAACGCATGCAGCGGGGAGGGGGAAGATGCAAAACCGGGCCAAGTTCCACTTTGACAACCTGTATACGCCGGAGCAGATGGCCGTGGGCAGCTATATCATCCATCAGATTGGAGACCTGAGCTGCGAACCCGGCTATATTGTGCCGGATCACGTGCAGGAGGTGCATGAGATTTCTTATGTCGTCTCGGGGAAAGGCCTATTCTATGCAAACGGCGCATGCTATGAGGTGAAACGCGGCGGCCTGTTTATCAACAGCAAGGGAGACGTACACAAAATCGTCTCGTCGATGGATGAACCCATCCGTTACATGTATTTGGGCTTTATGGCTAAGCCGCCGGTTACATCCGACGTGATTTTGACCCTGGATACCTTTTTTCGTTCGCCGGGCCGCCGGTTTTATGAGGACGCCTTTGACGTGCAGGAAACATTTATCAGGCTGCTCACGGAAACGATGATAGGCGATTCTTTTTCCGCGCTGTTGAAGGAATGCTGCATAACAGAATTGCTCTGCCAGGTATACCGGCTTTTGAATCCCAAGCGGTCCGCCTGTTACCGCATAGGCGAAGGGCAGCATACGGACGTACAGCGGCTGGTCTATGACGTGACGCACTACCTAGACGCCAACATCGGATTCATCCACGGCCTATCGCAGTTGAGCGAAGAGTTTGGATACAGCTATACGTACATCGCCAAGATGTTTTCGCAGCAGATGGGGGAAACGCTGTGCGATTATTACACAAGGCGTCGCTTTGAAAAGGCGAGGGATTATATACAAAGCGGCGTGAGTGTCACCGAAGCGGCAAGGCTGATCGGCTTTCAGTCGATCCATGCGTTCAGCCGCGCGTACAAAAAGTATTTCGGGGTTTGCCCCCGGGACACCATCAAATAAGAAAGAGGTATTACGACCATGAAGGTAGCGGTAATTGGCTGCGGCAATATCGCGAACAACGCGCATATTCCCGCGTACATGAAGAACCCCGAGGCGCAGATTCAATACTTTTGCGACATCATCCCGGAGCGGGCGGAAGCGGCCGTAAAGAAGTATGGATGCGGCACGGCCATCGCGGACTATCGGGAAGCGTTGCGCGACCCGGAGATCGACGCGGTATCCGTATGCACGCCCAACCACATGCACGCAGAGATCTCCATCGCGGCGATGCGCGCGGGCAAGGACGTATTGTGCGAGAAGCCGGCCGCGCGCACCTACCAGGAAGCGCTTAAGATGCAGCGCGTACAGCACGAAACCGGACGGCTTTTGCTCATCGGCGTGGTGAACCGGTTTAACGACAGCGTGAACCGGATCAAGGACTATATTGGCTCCGGCAAGCTTGGCGAGGTTTACCATGTGTACGCGAGCTTTCGGGCGCACCGCTCTATTCCGGGACTGGGCGGAGATTTTACTACCCGATCGATTGCAGGCGGCGGCGCGCTCATCGATTGGGGCGTGCATTTCCTGGACATCGTGATGTATTGCACCGGCGACCCGGCGCCGTTGACCGTTAGCGGCGAGGCGTTCTGCAAGCTGGGGAAGGACATGCGCGCCTACGTCTACAAGGACATGTGGGCCGGTCCGCCCAAGCTTGACGGTATATACGACGTGGACGACTCCATCGTCGCCCTGATCCGCACGCAGGGGCCGGTGATCACGCTGCACGGCGCTTGGGCGCAGAACATCGGCGAAACAGAAATGTACATCGACTTTATGGGCGACAAGGGCGGCATCCGCTTGAACTATGGAGCCGACTTTACCGTGTATACCACGGAACGGGACGCGCTTATTTCCTATAAGCCGGCGTTTCACATGGGCGACCATTTCCAGCATGAGATCGACGGGTTTGTAGACGCGGTGATGAACGGCGGGAAGCCTGCCTCGCACATCGATACCGTCATCATCACGGCCAAGATCTTGCAGGGAATCTACGATTCCGCCGCCGCGCACCGCGAAAAGGGGATGGAGGGGTAAGGATGTTCAGGCTAGGCTTTATCGATTATTACCTGGACGAATGGCATGCTAACAACTACCCCCAATGGATATGGGAGGCGTCGGCGGGGCGCATGCAGGTCACCCATGCCTATGCCCTGATCGACAGCCCCAAGGGCGGCAGGACCACCGACGCATGGTGCGAGGCATTCGGCGTGGCGCAATGCGGCACGATTGAAGAGGTCGTCGAGCAGTGCGACGGGCTGATCGTGTTGGCGCCGGACGACTGCCAGATGCACGAGCTGCTCTGTGAAAAGCCGCTGCGCTCCGGCAAGCCCGTCTACGTGGACAAAACGTTTGCCCCAGACGCACAGACGGCGCGTCGCATCTTCGCCATTGCACAGGAACATGCGACCCCCTGTTACTCGACGTCGGCGCTGCGGTTTGCACAGGAGTATGCAGGCATCGAGAAGGAGCGCATCAAATCCCTGTGTTCCTGGGGGCCCGGCCGTTTTGACGTTTACGTCATCCATCAGCTCGAACCGGTGATGATGCTGATGGATTGTCCTGCAAAACGGGTGATGAGCCTGCCCGGCGATGGATGGGTCAGCCTGTTGATCGAGTTCGCGGACGGGCGCTGCGCCACGATCGCCTGTTATGAGGCAGGCGCGCCCTTTGAAATGAACCTGTGTATGACGGGCGGAAATGCCGTAATCACCGTAAACTCCGACTTTTTCAAGGCATTTATCGCCCGCATGGTGGACTTTTTTCACACCCCCCAAATTCAGGTGCCCCATGAGGAGACGCTGCGCATCATGGCGGTGCGGGGAGCGGGCGTGAAAGCCGTTCAAAACCCCTTTACCTGGATTGCGGTATAAAGAATGCCTTCGGGCGGAAGGGAGCGGAGCATGAAAACAGCCGCTATCAGCCCTGTCAAGAACAATTTTTATCAAAAGTATATCAAACCATACTGGTATATCTATTTGATGCTGCTTCCGGCTATCGTCACAATGGCGATCTTCTGCTACGGCCCCATGCCCGGCGTTCTACTGGCTTTTAAAAAGTACAGCGCCCGAAAGGGCATTTGGGGCAGCGCATGGGTGGGACTCAAAAACTTTAGAATCCTTTTTACATACGCTGACTTCTGGGCGGCGCTGCAAAACACGGTGTTGATCAGCTGCGGACGGCTGCTTTTCGAGTTTCCGGCAGCCATCGCCCTGGCGCTGATGCTCAACGAGGTGCGCAGCGGCAGGTATCGGAAGACGCTGCAAACCGTCTTTACGTTTCCCCACTTCCTATCCTGGATTATCGTCGCGGGCATCTTAAAAAACCTGTTGCGGCAGGACGGCCTGGTGAACGCGGCAATCATGCAGCTCGGCTTAGCACGTCAGCCTGTGAACTTCCTTGCCAATCCGTCGGGCTTCCGTCCGCTGATGTATGTGACCGATATTTGGAAGGAGGTCGGCTGGTCCGCTATCATCTACATGGCCGCGATCTCCAGCGTGGATGAGCAGCTGTACGAGGCCGCGCTGATGGACGGGGCCGGGCGTTTCAAACAAACGATGCACGTGACGCTTCCCTGTATCGCGGGGACCATAGCCATCATGTTCATCATGCAGGTAGGCAACCTGCTGAACGCAGGCTTTGACCAAATCTTTAACATGCGCAACGCCATCGTCACATCGTCAGCCAACATCCTGGACACCTACATTTACGACATGACGTTCAAAAGCGCGCCGGATTACAGCTTCAGTGCAGCGGTAGGCCTGTTCAAATCCGCGATCGGCCTCTGCCTGATCCTTCTGGCAGACCGCTTTTCCTACAAAATCAGCGGCCAAAGCCTTTACCGGGTCGACTGAGAGAGGGGGATGATGCATATGTCCAGAAGAAGCAAACTCAAGCGGATCACGCTCGGCAACGCGGTCATCCTCGTCGCGCTGACGATGTTCATGCTGATGATACTGGTGCCCTTTATCAACGCCGTCATGATCTCCTTTATCACGCAGGAGGAGTACCTGGCCAACAAGTTTACATTGATCCCGCAAAAACCCACGCTGAACGCCTACGAGAAAATATTTCGCGAGGACTGGCTCGCACCGGCCTACGGAGCCAGCATCCTGATCGCAGGTATGGGCTGGATTTACTGCCTGAGCATCAACGTGCTCACCGCCTATGCCCTCACGCGCAGGTTCCCCGGAAAGAAGCTGGTATTCACATTCATATTGATCCCCATGTTTTTTACCGGCGGATTGATCCCGACCTACCTGCTGATGGTAAGTCTAGGGCTGAAGAATATGTACGCGGCCCTGATCCTTCCATCGGGGATCACCATGTATTATCTGCTGATCATGATGACCTTTTTCAGGGAGCTACCCGCCAGTCTGGAGGAATCCGCCCGGCTGGACGGGGCCAGCGAGCTTCGCATCCTATGGTCGATCTATTTGCCGCTATCCAAATCCGTGCTGGCGACCATCTCCCTGTTCATCGTGGTCACTTTTTGGAACGAGTGGTTTTCCGCCCTGATTTACCTGGATAAGCCCATCCGCTGGCCGCTGCAGCTACACTTGCGGCGCATCATCGACGCGGCGGAATCCACCATGACAGACCGGGAAAACGCCCTTTTGAAAATCAACGTATACGCCGAGGGGGTTAGAATGGCTTCGGTCATCGTCACCATGCTGCCGATCATGTTTATATATCCCTTCCTGCAAAAGTACTTTGCCAAGGGCGTCATGATCGGGGCCGTGAAAGGGTGAGTGCGACGTGTATATTTTGATATGCAGGGGGCTACGGCCTCTCGCGATAAAATGATTGGAGGAACGGAACATGAAAATCAAGTCTCTCGTCTGTCTGGTTGCCGCGTTGGCATTGTGCCTGAGCGCTATGGCGGCGCCCGCGGGGGCGGAGGGCGCGGACCTGGAGCCCATCACGATGACGATGGCGTCCTGGGACGTGCCCGTGCTGTGCGAAAGCAGCGATCAATTTACCCAAGAGGGCGGAAAGTATTACGACCCGCGCTGGGCCGTCGCGGCGGAAAAATTCAACGTGCGCATAGCGTATGTGCCGCTGGAATACAACACCCACCAGGAAAAGCTTCGCGTGATGATCAACGGAGACGATATGCCCGACGTGATGCTCTCCACACTGGGCGTGACCGAATACCGCAGCTATGTGGAGGACGGCCTGCTGGAGCTGCTCCCCCAAGGCTATGAGGAGAATTATCCAAACATCAAGGCCAATCTAGAGATGATCAAGCAGCGGGACGCTTATAAGGTAGATGGACAGTATTACGCCATCCCCCGCGCGCTGGAGAGCAGCGAGCCCTATGTGGATTACATGGGCAGCTTCTACTATCGCAAGGATCTGGCCAAGGCGGCCGGCATCGAGATCAAGGATTACTACACCATCGACGAGCTGTTCGACATGTTCACAGCCGTAAAGGCGCAAAACCCCGATATGCTGATGTTTAACCACCTGTGGCCCGACAGCATGCTGCAGCTGGGCCTGTATCAGGCGGTACCGGAAATCACCAACACGCCTTTCTATTACGACGAGGGGAAGGGCGAGTACGTTTGGGCCTTTGGCGACGAGCGGCTGGTGGGCGGCATCAAGACGTTTAAAAAGTTTTATGACGCCGGTTTCCTCGACAATGAATTCTTCACAAAGCCCGCCTATGAATCCCGTAATCAGTTCAACACGAACACATTGTTCAGCTGTTTTGACGGATTTGACCTGCTGTTTTACAACCAGATGCGCACGAGCTATTTGGGCGTGAACGCGGGAGCGGATGTAGACGAGATCATCGGTTACGCGTACCTGCTGGACGACGACGGCGCGATGCAGGCCCGCGAGGCCGGAAACTCGTGGAGCGAGTACGTCTTCCGCCACGATGTGGACGAGCAGGTGCGGGACCGCTTCCTGATGATCTACGACTGGCTGCTGAGCGAGGAGGGGATCCGCCTTTGCTACTTTGGCCGCGAAGGCGTAGACTACGAGATGAAGGACGGCGAGATCGTATCCCTTCGTCCAATAGACGAGACCACCGGCAAGCCCGTACCCTTTAACGTGGACGGCGAGCATGTAAGCGATCTGGTGCATCCCTTGTTCCCCGGCGCGATGGAGGATTCAAAACTCGGCAGCATGAAACCGGAGTATCCCCAGGCGGTCAAGGACACCGTTCATCATTACTGGGAGCTGCGCAAGGGCTTTGAGCCGCTGAAGGTGCAGCAATTTGACCTGGAGCTCAGCATGTTCCAGGGCGATTTCTACAGCAAGTACTCGCTCAAGCCGGTTGACGCCATCTACAAGATCATCTTTGAACAGGAGCCGGACGGCGTTGAGGCGGCCTGGGACGCGTACATCAAGAGCACTGAGGCGCAGATCCAAAACATTTTGAAGGAACTAAACGAGGGCATCGCTCGCTGATACGCTTGGCGTAAACGCCCGGATAAGGGAAGGCCGGCTGCGGTCTTCCCTTTCTTTTTTAACAGGAGGGACAGCATGGATACAGGGCTTATGACCGCCAGCGACAAGCTGATGTATGAGATGCGCCAGTCGACGGACGAGGGCAAGGACATTTCCCGATACGAGGGGATGATGAAGGTAATCTTAGCCCTTGCGCCGGGCGCGGAAAAGGAAACGCGCTCCTTGCGCTGCCTTGACTGGATGGCGACCCTTTTGCCCCGTGAGGATTATCCCTACCGGGAGCCCTCGGACTGGGAAGGAATTCGCGCCGCGATGGGGAGCATGCCGGACATACAACGCGCGGGACCGGATATGAACCGCATCCTGGGCGCATGGCAGGGGCGAGCCGCCGGATGCCTTTTGGGTAAACCCTTTGAATGCGTGGGCTCCAGGGAGATACGCGCCTATTTTGACGATCGGGGAGGCGATCAACTACCAGATTTTCAATATTTCCGTATGACGGACCGGGAAGCCTGCAAGCCCTTCGCGTTCCGGGACTTCCTATCCATCGAGCGGTTGGACGGCATGCCCTCGGATGACGACACGAATTACACCGTGCTGGGAGAAGCGTTGGTGCGCCGTTTTGGCCGGGCATTTACCACGCTGGATGTGGCGAGCCTGTGGATGAGCGCGATCCCCGCGCACAGGGTGTGCACGGCGGAGCGCGTGGCCTATCGTAATCTACTGAATCGGCATGATCCCCCGCGGTCGGCGACAATCCGCAACCCCTACAGGGAATGGATCGGCGCCCAAATCCGTGCCGACTATTTCGGCTACATCAATCCGGGCGATCCGCTGACCGCAGCGCATATGGCCCATACGGAGGCCTGTATGACCCATACGCGCAACGGCATTTATGGCGCCATGTGGGTGGCGGCAACCCTGGCCTGCGCGTTTGTGACGGGAGATGCTGCAAAGGCCGCGCGGATGGGCATGGCCTACATTCCGCAGAAAAGCCGTCTGCATACCGCGCTGACGAAGGCGTTCGACCGGCATCTGGCGGGTTTCACGTGGCGCCAGGCCATGGAAGCACTGCGAAACGAATGGCATGAGCAAGACTTCTTTGACTGGAGCCATACGATCAGCAATGCGGTCATCGTACTCAACTGCCTGCTATACGGGGAAAAGGACTTTGGAAAGACCGTGGGCATGGCCATGCTGTACGGCTTTGACACGGACTGCAACGGCGCCACAGCCGGTTCGATATTCGGCGCGGCCTATGGCAGCGGCGCAATCGATGAAAAATGGATGCGTCCCATCCGCGATACGCTGTACACGGATATCCCCGGGCACTGCCGTGTATCGCTTACGGAGATGGCCAGCCGGACGGCCGAAATGATCGAAGGGGGCGAGCGCCATGTATGATGATTACTTGATCCTATCCAACATCCTCGAAGCAGAGCTGATGCAGTGCACGGATGAGGGGCGGGACTGCGCGGCGTATGGCCGGTTGATCGAGGGGCTTCAAAAGCTTCCGGCGGGGGAAGCGCGGGAGGAGATCGCACAGGCTATCTATAACGGACTCATGCGCCTGCCCATGTCGCCCGCAATCGAAGGAGAACCCAGCGAGTGGGAGCAGATCCTCCTCAAGCTGCCTATGAAACCTCAAAAAGCGCACATCTTGCTTACGGATGCGCAGCGAATGGACAAGGTGCTGGGCGCATGGCAGGGCAGATGCGCCGGATGCCTTCTCGGCAAGCCGTTTGAGGGCGCTATGGCCGCGGATATCAACGCCTACTATGGAATCCCCCTGGGATCGTACGCCCCCCTTTCCTACTACCATGCGCGCGAGCCGGAGCCCATACCTTTCCTGCAAAACCAGGCGCACCTCTCCGCCGACAAGCTGAGGGGAATGCCCGTAGACGACGACATCAACTACACGGTGTTGGCGCTGATGCTGCTCGAAAAGAGCGGGCATGATTTTTCGCGTCTGGACTGGGCGGATCATTTCGTGCGGAATCTGCCGCCGGAGGCGACCTTTACGGCGGAGCGGATCGCCTATCGCAACCTGATCGACCTGATCTTGCCACCCGCCACGGCGCTGCATCGCAATCCTTACCGGGAGTGGATCGGCGCCCAGATTCGAGCGGATATATACGGCTATATAAACCCCGGCGACCCCCTGACAGCCGCGAACATGGCCTGGAAGGACGCCTCCATCACCCATGTGAAGAGCGGCGTCTACGGGGCCATGTGGGTGGCGGCCAGTGTGGCGCTCGCATTTATCATGCCGGCGCAGCAGGCGGTGCGGGAAGCGCTCTGCGTCATTCCGCCCGAAAGCCGTTTCTTTCGGGTCCTTGACGAAGCATTCCGGGATAGCGACGGCGGCATGACCTATGAAGCGGCGCTTGCCAAGATACATGCCCGCTGGCAGGAAGGGAACGCCCACCATTGGTGCCACGCCATTTCCAATGCGGTAATCGTCGCCAACGCAATCCGCTACGGAGAAAGCGACCTGGAAAAAACGCTTTCTATGGCCGTACTGCCCGGATTTGATACGGATTGCAACGGCGCCACGGCAGGATCCATCCTGGGTATGTCCCTGGGGGCGGAGGCGCTGGACGAAAAGTGGATAGCGCCGCTAAAGGATCATCTGGAGGTCAGCCTGGCTGGGGTGGAGGAGCTGAGTCTCACGCAGCTGGCGAAGAGGACCGTCGAGCAGATGCACGGCTGAGCCGGGTTTACGTAGCGGGGATAAGCAAGAATGCATTCACACGTTTGTTTGCATAATAATGCCGAGGTGATGACGATGGCCAAGCAAGGCATGAAGCGAATCGATCCGCGCGACCCGAAGCGGACGGAGGAAAATCATAAGCAGAACCTGCCCAAGAACGAAGTGGAGCCTGTGCCGGAGATTCAGGGCAAGGCGAAGCAGAGCGAAAGCAAGGTCAAAAACTGAACAAAGGACGTAAAGAGGACGGCGCGTGCCGTCCTCTGGCCGTCGACAAAGTCGACGGCCTCGTGCAAAATGAAGGATCATTTTGCACAAAGATCACGGGAAATGTTTTCCTCCGCAAATGCTACGCATTTGACTGCGGAAAACGCCCCGCCCGACCGGCAGAGCCGGTCGATACGATTCTAAATGAAGGGGAATCCTCCCCTTCATGCATCCCCAATTAGGGTTTTTCAACGGTCTGAGGACGGCGCGTGCCGTCCTCTTTGCTGTCTGCTAAAGAGGAGGGTGCGGCATAAATTAGCCCATGTTTCCATCCACTCCGTTGAGTTTTTCACAAAACCGCTGTATAATAGAAAAAGCGAGGGAAATAAGGCGGAGGACGCAATGCAAAAACGAATCATTTCAGTACTTTTAGCCGGAGCGTTGCTGGTGACCGGCCTGCTATCCATTCTGACCATTCATGGTTTGCAGGGCAACGCCAGAGTGATTAACTACACCGGCGTGGCACGCGGCGCGACACAACGGCTGATCAAGCAGGAGATGAACGGACAGGCCAACGACGAACTGATCGCAAAGCTGGACGGGATTCTTCAGGAGCTGAGCACCGGCATAGGGGAAAATAATCTGATCCGGCTAGGGGACGACGCCTTTCATGAGATCATAGGCCAAATGCAGGCGCAATGGCGAGCCATTAAAACGCAAATCGCGGGGGTTCGCCAGGGCAAAGACGCAGAGGACCTGTACCGGCTGAGCGAGGAATATTTTGAGCTCGCCGACCAAGCTGTGCTCGCGGCAGAGGTCTTCACGGAGCGGCAGGTACAAAAAGCGATGCAGGGCCTTTTTATATTGAGCGCAGTGTTTTTGCTGTTGGCCGGGCTGCTCGCATGGTACGAATCCATTCAAAGGAGACGCCAACGGGCTTTGGCCAAGGCGGAAGACGAGAACAGAATCAGAAGCAAACACTTGGAACGCATGTCGGAGGATTTGCGCGCCCCCTTGAACGAGATATCGGAGCTCATGTACGTAGCGGACATAGCGAACTATGAACTGCTCTTTCTCAATGAGGCGGGCCGCAAGACGTTCGGCGTAAAGGAAATATCCGGGCAGAAATGTTATCGGGTCTTACAGGGAAGAGACGCGCCCTGCGAGTTTTGCACCAATCCGCATCTCGTGCCGGGGGAAAACATTACGTGGGAGACCACCAATCCGATCACCCGAAGGCACTATTTGCTCAAGGATCGGTTGATCCAGTGGGAGGATCGGAACGCACGGCTGGAAATCGCCTTTGATATTACCGAGGCGGAGGCCGAAAAGCAGGCCCTCAAAAACGCGCTGGAAGCCGAGCAAATGGTCATGGAGTGCGTGCGCACCCTGTACCGAGAGCATGACACAGACCGCTCCGTCCCCGCCATGCTGGAACGGCTGGGGCGCTTTCTTTCGGCGGACCGTGCTTACCTCGGCATCGTCCGCGATGGACTGATATCGAACGACTTTGAGTGGTGCAAAGAAGGCATTTCCTCGCAAAAGGACAGCCTGCAGGACCTGCCGCTTTCCGCAATCGAGAGCTGGCTGCCCGTGTTTGAGCGCCAGGAATGCGTGATCATCGAAGACCTGGAGGCGATACGGGAGAGCAAACCCGAGGAGTACGCGCTGCTGCACGATCAGGATATCCATAGCCTGGTGGCCGCCCCCTTGGAGCAGGACGGTAAGCTACGCAGGATTTTGGGGGTGGACAACCCGCCGCCTGAACGCATACGCAGCATCGCATCCCTGCTGCAGACGCTATGCTATTTTCTGATGTTGGCCTACAGGCGGGAGGAGAGCGACCGCGAGCTCGAACAGCTCAGCTACTTTGACACGCTGACTTCGCTGTATAACCGCAACCGTTATATGGAGGACGTAAAGGGGTTATCCGGATATACCGGCCCCGTGGGCATCGTCTACCTGGACGTGAACGGCCTCAAGGACATCAACGACCAGCTAGGGCATGCGAGCGGAGACAGGGCGCTGGTAGAATGTACGCGGTGCATGCGCGAGGTCTTTGAAGGCGCGAATCATTACCGGATTGGCGGAGACGAGTTCGTCATCATCTGCTGCGGCATGCAAAAAGCGCCCTTTGAAGAAAGCGTGCGCGTCCTTCGGCAACGATTTGGCGAGCGCGCACAATATCACGTGGCGATCGGCGCCGAGTGGGCGTCTGAGTTCGTCGATGCGCAGCAGCTGATCGCGAAAGCCGATGCGGACATGTACGAGGACAAGAAGGGCTTTTACCGCCGGAGCCCCGTTACGGAGCGCTACCGGCACCATAACGACGAGGTGCTGCGCCTCAGCGACCCGCAGGTGCTGCAAGATGAGATACGGGCGAACCGTTTCGTCGTCTATTTCCAGCCCAAGGTATCCTCGGCAGACCGTTCTACCGTGGGCGCCGAGGCGCTGGTTCGGTATTGCGCCCGTTCCGGTTCGCTGGTGCTCCCCGGCCATTTCTTGCCGATGCTGGAAGGAAACCGTACAATCAGCCAGATCGACTTCTACGTGTTCGAGTGCGTCTGCTCTCAATTGAGGACGTGGGCGGCGCAAGGAAAACAGGCGCTGCCGGTATCGGTGAATTTCTCGCGTTCCACGCTAAAGCAGCCGGACTTTGTAGAGCGGCTGTGCGCGATCTGCCGTAAGCATACGGTAGACAAACGCTATCTAGAGGTTGAGCTCACCGAGGCAGCAAAGGAAGACGAGACCGATGAGCTGCGAGCGCTCATCGAAAAGCTACGGCAAGCGGGCTTTTTCGTATCGGTCGACGATTTCGGCACGAAATATGCTAACCTGGCGTTGCTATCGGCAATCGAATTTGACCTGCTGAAGTTGGACAAATCCCTGGTAGACGATATTGCCCTGAACGCAAGGACGCGTACGGTGGTAGAATCGATCGTGGAAATCTGCGAGAAGATGAAAATCAAGGTGGTGGCCGAGGGCGTTGAAACCGAAGCACAGCTCGAGGCGTTGCGCGCATGCGGCGTGGAGCTGGTTCAGGGCTTTCTATTCACCGAGCCCATCCCGATCGACGCCTACGCGGCGCGGTACCTATCCGGGGCCCGTGGCGATGACGTTGCGCCCAGGTAGATTGTATCGGCTTTCGAGCGGTCTTAGGGCATATTCAATACATTCCGGCGATCTGAGGCGGCACAGCGCGTGCCGCCTTTTCAAATTCTAGGGCGCAGCGCGACATGCGGGGTAGGGGAAACGCCGTCAGGGGACGTCGGGCGGGCTGCGGCGCAGCGCCTTGGGGCTCAGGCCGAATTGCCGCTTGAACAGGCGGTCGAAATAGCTCACGCTGTCAAAGCCCACAGCCTCAGCGATATCAGAGACGGTATTTTCTGTGGACAGGAGCAGCTTATGGGCGGCGCGCAGGCGGAAGAGGTTTAAATACGCGATGGGCGAGGTGCGCATGGACGCCTTAAAGCAGCGCAGCGCTTCGCTCTTGCCGATATTTGCCGCTCTGGCGATTTCATCGAGCGTGAGCCTGCGGGGGTAATGGCGCTCGATGTAGGCGAGCATGCCGCGCAGGCGCGACTGCGTGCGCATGGAGCTGCCTACCTTTTCGATCGATACCAGCTCTTGCATGTGGGCATAGAGGAGAAGCCACAGGCGGCAGGAGAGGTCATGGACCTCCAGCTCCCGCGTCGGGGAATCGCCGGCGGATACGGCGCAAATCTCGGCCATCAGGTCGAGGAGCGCGCGCTGCCAGGGAATTTCCCTTCGCAAAAGAACGTGCGAAAAGGACGAACCGAGCAGGGGGACGACAAACTTATCGTGCAGCAGGGAATGAATGGGCGCGATAAACTCGGGGGCGAAGAGGATATTGGCCAGCAGAAGCCTTCCGCTCGTCTCAAAGCAATGTACCACGCCGGAGTTGATAAACGCGCCGTCGCCGATGCGCAGCGCCGTCCGCGACTCACCGACGAGGCAATCGACCTCGCCGCGCTGCACCAGGACGATCTCGATCTCGCGATGCCAATGCCAGTCGATCAGGCCGTTGATCGACGCGCTGATGTCGTCCAGGTAATAGGAAAAGGGGTAGCCAAGCGAACCATGCTGCTTCAGCTCGCGCAGCGTATCGTCCGTGACGATCTCGGCAGATTGCATCGGCGCAGCCTCCTTCGATGGGTTTGGCGTTATCGTATCATAAATATGGGACATCGTGCAAGAGAAAACCATGCTTTTGCGTTATAATGCAACTGCGCGCAAAAGGAGATGGATTATGTTTACCATGCTACTCATCGTCATCTATTTGGCGTTCATCAGCCTCGGCCTGCCCGATTCGCTGTTGGGCGCCGCGTGGCCATCCATGCACGGAGCGCTTGGGGCGGCGATATCCCAAGCGGGCATCATATCGACAGTCATCGCCGCGGGCACGATCGTATCCAGCCTATGCAGCGAGAAGCTGATCCGCAGGCTAGGGACGGGCCTGGTGACGCTGCTGAGCGTCGCGATGACCGCCGTCGCCCTATTCGGCTTTTCGACCGCGGGCAGCGTAGCGGCGCTCTGCCTATGGGCGATTCCCTACGGGCTGGGGGCTGGAAGCGTCGACGCAGCGCTCAATAACTTTGTCGCGCTGCATTACGGGCCGCGACACATGAACTGGCTGCACTGCTTTTGGGGAATCGGCGCGACGGCAGGCCCCTACATCATGGGCATGTGCATGGCAAAAGGACGCGGATGGAGCGCGGGATATCAAACGGTGGGGCTGATACAGACGGCGCTGGCGGTATGCCTGCTCGCCAGTCTGCCGCTATGGCAAAGACATAGGCGGGCGGACGGCGAGCGGCCGGAGGGCGCGCGTGCGTCGACGCTGCGCGGCGTGCTACGGCTTTCGGGCGCGCGGCCCATGCTGGCGGCATTTTTCTGCTACTGCGCCCTGGAGGCGACGGCAGGCCTGTGGGCGGGCAGCTATATGACGGCCTATCGCGCTGTGCCGGCCGAGCGGGCCGCGAAGTATGTTTCCCTCTTCTATTTGGGGATCACGCTGGGCAGATTCCTTGGAGGCCTCGTCGCGGGTAAACTGGGCGACCGCATGTTGGTACGCGCGGGCCTGGCCGCGGCCTGCATCGGGATCGCGCTGATGCTGACGCCGATAGGGGAAGGCCTGTTGCCTGCCGGCCTTGCGATTCTGGGCCTGGGGTGCGCGCCGATCTATCCGAGCCTTCTGCACGAGACGCCGGAGAACTTCGGCCAGGATGCGTCGCAGGCGGTCATGGGCATGCAGATGGCGAGCGCATACACGGGAACGACGCTGATGCCGCTGCTCTTTGGGGCCGTCACGGCGCGCGTGGGCACCGGCGTTTACCCGGTCTTTCTGCTGCTGCTCGCCGCGGCGCTGGCAGCGATGACGGAGCGGGCGAACCGGCGCCTACATGGGGATGGGGCGCTCATAGGCGGACCGGACGAGGAAAGGTCGGCCGCGCTGCCGCCGGACGACGAGTGGGAAGGCGCGACAAGGCGCGGCGCGAAGCCGCAAAAGCCCCCGCTTTCACATAAACAGATGTGAAAGACAGACACGGCCGACGATTCATGCTATAATGATAGCCAGCCGCCCGCCGTCGGAGAGGCAGAACATGCTCGAGATCTTGCGGCAGATTGCGGTACGCCAACTCGTCAAGACGAGTGGACAGGAGAGAAGACGGCATGCATTATATTAAACTGACGCCGGAAAATTTGGATGCGGAGCACATCTGCTGCGCGATATCGAATAACAAGGATCCGCAGGTGGCTTGTAAGAAGGCGTGGCTGCGGGCGCGGATGGAGGAGGGTCTTATATTCCTCAAGGCGGAGGCGCGGGGCAAATGCTTTATCGAGTACATGCCCGCCGAGTCGGCATGGGTTCCCATCGAGGCACGGGGATATATGCATATCAACTGCCATTGGGTATCGGGCAGCCTCAAGGGGCACGGGTACGCCGACGATTTGCTGGAGGCCTGTATCGCGGACAGCCGCGCAAAGGGGCGCAGCGGCATTACGGCGATATCATCGTCCAAGAAGAGGCCGTATCTTTCAGACCCCAAATACCTATCCTATAAAGGCTTTCAGATTGCCGATACCGCCCAGCCGTTCTTCACACTGTATTACCTGCCGTTTGAGAACGGCGCGCCGGTTCCGCAGTTCAAGGCCTGCAGCCGCATACCGCGCTGCGAGGGGCAGGGCTTTGCGCTGTACTACACGGAAGGCTGCCCTTTCACGGCCAAGTACGTGCCGCTCATCGAGCAGGCGGCGCAGGCGGCGGGCTACCCCTTTACGCGGGTGCTGATCGACAGCCGGGAAAAGGCGCAAAGCGCGCCGGCGGCCTGGACGAACTACGCGCTCTTTTACGACGGGCAATTTGTCACGAACGAGATCCTTTCCGAGAAGAAGTTTATGGCGCTTGCAGAGGAATTACAGGGAAATCGGGGCGCTTTGTAAGCGGCCCGACCTCTCCAGATAGAATTGAATCAACGGGGCGATTTCGACGCAAAGGCGGTCGGAAGCGCCCCGTTTTTTCTTTACAAAGGATGAATTTGCCGCTTCGATCGTCTATATTATGGGAGTTGGCGAAGTTTGTCCGGCGATCGTGCGTCCCAAAACTTCACATTTTTTTCATTTTCCATTCGGTCTGAGAACACATCGACTACGTAGAATTTACATGGTAAGACGATGTTGAAAAACCAAGACGGGAGTGAGCGCGCATGGCGCCGTATCAAAGCGTTTTTAAACGATATGAAAAAAAGTATTTGCTTCAACCGGAGCAGGCGGCAGTATTCCGGCGAGCGATTGAGCCATACATGCGTATGGACGCATACGGGAGGACGACCATCTGCAGCGTATACATGGATACGCCCGACTTTCGGCTGATTCGCGCATCGCTGGAAAAACCGCTTTACAAGGAAAAGCTGCGCCTGCGCACGTACGGCATACCCAAGCCCTATGGGACGGCGTTTGTAGAGATGAAGAAAAAATACAAAGGCGTTGTCTACAAACGGCGGGTGAGCATGCCCTACGCGCAGGCGGAGGCGTGGCTCTTCCGCGGCGAGGGCGCACCCGGCACCGGGCAGATTGAATCGGAGATCGAATGGTTCATGCAGACCTATGCGGGCATCACGCCCGCGGCGGACATCTTTTATGAGCGCATCGCCCTGTACGGCATCGAGGACCCGGGGCTGCGCATCACGCTGGACGAGCGCATCCGCTACCGCGCGCGCGACCTCTCGCTCACGAGCGGCCCGGCGGGCGAGCTGCTCATCGCGCCGGGCGAGCAGCTGATGGAGATCAAGGCGGCAGGCGCTATGCCCGTCTGGCTGGCATCTACGCTGAGCGCGCTTACGATTTTTCCGACGTCCTTTTCCAAGTATGGAAACGCATACCGAAATATGGTGGAGAAAAAGGAGGCGATGGAAAGTGCCTGATCTGTTTAAAAGCGTGCTCGGCGCGACCCTAACGCCGGGATCCTATCTGCTTTGCCTGCTTGTCGCGCTGGCGCTCGGCCTTCTGATCGCGGCGACGTACATGAAGAGCGCGCGCTACACGCAAAGCTTTGTGGTGACCCTGATTTTGCTGCCGGCCATCGTACAGACGGTGATCGTGCTGGTCAACGGCAACGTAGGCACAGGCGTGGCCGTCGCGGGGACGTTCAGCCTGGTGCGATTCCGCTCGGTGCCGGGCAACGCGCGGGATATCGGGGTGATCTTTTTGGCGATGGCGGTGGGCCTGGCCGCCGGCGTGGGCCTATTGATGATCGCCGCGCTGCTTTGCGTCATTTTGTGCGCGGCGCTGCTGCTGCTATGCCACCTAAAGGTGGGGGCGCAGGCGGCCGGAGAAAGGCGGCTATGCATCACGATCCCTGAGAATCTGGACTATACGACGGTATTCGACGACCTGATGGCCGCTTACACGCGGCAAGCCGAGCTAATCAACGTGAAGACGACGAACATGGGCAGCCTTTACAGGCTGGAGTATGAAATCGTGCTCAAGAACACGCAAAGCGAGAAGGAATTCATCGACAAGATACGCTGCCGCAACGGCAACCTCGAAATCAGCTGCGGCAGGCCCGTCGCCGGGGAACAGCTATGAAGACGGCGTATGGGATCACGAGAAGAGACGGAGGCAAGCGATGAACGGATTCAAGCGCAGGGCATACGCCCTGGCGACGGCATGCGCGCTGCTGCTCGCAGGCGCAGCGCAGGCGGAGGACGCGCAGTCGGCGGACCCGGTCGATACGGCTGGGATCGCCTGGAAGGCAAAAGATGCATATACTTCCTACGAGACGGAGGCCGTGCGCATTGCGCTTGCAGACGGCGAGACACAGGGCGGCGCGGGATACACCGTACAGGGCGACGTGATCACCATCACACAGGCGGGGACGTACGCATTGGCGGGCACGCTCACGGACGGACAGATCGTGGTAGACGCCCCCAAGGACGAGGACGTGCGCCTGGTGCTGGAGAACGTGAACATCGCCTGCGCGACCGGCGCGCCGATCTACGTAAAGAAGGCGGACAAGGTGATCGTCAGCCTGCCGGAGGGGACGGTTAGCGCGCTTACGGACAGCGCGACCGCGATGGACGAGGAGGGGCGCGAAATATCGGCCGCGCTGTTTTGCCGGAGCAGCTTGACGATCAACGGGAGCGGGAGCCTGCACATCACGGCGCGGGCGAGAGACGGCATCGCGACCAAGGACACGTTGAAGCTGACGGGCGGGGTCATCGCCATCGAAGCGGCGGACGACGGCATCGTCGCCAAGGACCGGGCGCTCATCCAGGCGGGCGACTTGACGATCGTCAGCGAGGGCGACGGGATCAAGACGACCGGGACGGACGCGGACAAAGGCTATTTCTATATCGAGGGCGGACATCTTAACATCACGGCGGAAGGTGACGGCATTCAGGCCGCGACGAGCGCGCTGATCGCAGGCGGAGAGATCGCTATTTGCTCCGGCGGAGGCAGCGAGAACGCCGGGCCGCGCGCGGAATCCTTTGGCGGACGGGGAGGCCTCGGCCCATGGGAAGCCCAGACCGCGACGCAGGCGGAGGATGATACGATTTCGATGAAAGGCATCAAGGTAGGGGCCTATCTGGACGTCACGGGCGGGACGATCGCGATCGACAGCTGCGACGACAGCCTGCACAGCGACGGGATTGCGCGCATCAGCGGGGGAGGGCTCACGCTATCGACGGGCGACGACGGGGTGCACGCGGACGAGCGGCTAGAGATCAGCGGCGGCGTCATCGACGTCGCGGACAGCTACGAAGGGCTGGAGGCGGCGAGCGTCGAGATCAGCGGAGGCGAAATCAGCCTGCGCGCGCAGGACGACGGCATCAACGCGGCGGGCGGGAACGACGGATCACAGGGCGGCGGATTTTTCGGGCGCGATGCGTTCGCCGCGGGCGTGGAATATAGGCTGCATATCGGCGGGGGCGTGCTATACGTCGACGCCTCCGGCGACGGTCTGGACTCAAACGGAGCGCTCACGATCGACGGCGGGACGGTCTTCGTCAGCGGACCGACAGCCTCGGGCAACGGCACATTTGACGCAGACGGCGTATTCACGATCGACGGCGGGCTTTTGCTCGGCGCAGGCAGCGCGGGCATGGCGCAGGCGCCCTCCGGCGAATCGAAACAGCCCAGCATTACGGTGGCGGGCGGCTCCTACGCGGCTGGCAGCGAGATCACCGTTCAGGACGCGGCGGGCAATGTGCTGGTAGCCTGGGCGCCGGCCAAGGACTTCGCGTCGGTAACGTTCAGCAGCGCGGACATCGCGCTGGGGTCTACGTACCGCGTTTATGTGGACGGCGAGCTGATGCAGGAAATCGAGGCGGACCAGATGAGCGCGGGCGCCGGCAGCGGATTTGGCGGCAGCCGGGGCGGCCGACGCGGGGGAAGGTGAACGCTGGCGGGGGAGGAGGCAAGACGCTTTACGACAAGCAGTTACCGGCGTTTTTGCACAGGAAGAAGTAAAATCGCAAGAGAGCATCCATTTCGCTCCCGGCACGCGTCTGCCGGGAGCGAAATAATTTTATAGAAAGGATCCTAAAATGTAGAAGATACGGCAACTGTGGAATTTAGCGGCATAATTTTGACAGGAGGATTGCGCATGCGCATAAATGTATGATATGCTAATCAAAACGACAGGCATAGGGTGGTTCACATGCCGCCATAGGCGGACCAAAGGAAAACGGAAGAAGCAAATGGGGTGATTTGATGGGGAAGTTTGACTGGATACCCTTTTATACGGAGCTGTCCGATCGGCTGATGACGTATGAGACGGATCGCGCAGGACTGCTTCGCAAAATGGTGGACTGCTTTGATACGCTTGCGATGAAATATCCATTCAGGGAGAACGGACGCACACTGGAGGACATCGATCCATTTACCATTTTGGGATGTATAAACCGCGGGATTTCGGATGCCAACCGGCACGCTCTTGCCGCGAAAATCGCCCAAGCGTTCCATTTGAAAACGCCGCTACCCTCCGGTTTCGACGGCATACCTGTGCTGAACAATATGAGCGCATGGTTTTTTGCCTTTGCCGGAGAAAGAAAACCCGACGATATCGATCATCTTTGGCAGATGGCAAAGGCGGGCATCGCATATGCCGACGAGCCGACCGATGCAAACCGAGCTGCCTTTGTCCGCTGGTTTGACGTCGTCAGAGCGCAAAAAAAGGTCAAGTGGAATCTGACGATGGGCCTGTATTGGATGCGTGCCGAAACCTATCTCAGCTTAGACGAGCGCAACAGGAGCTATCTTACATGGCTTGGGAAAACATATGGACAGCAGATAACGGTTCCTAAGGATATGCCGTCAGGGGAGGCATACCTTGAATTCATCGAGACGTGCAAGGGGTATCTTTCGGACAGTCAAGGCGCGAGCCGTACCTTCTATGCATTGTCGTACGATGCGTGGTTACATAAAGACGATCAAACGACAGCGCAAGCCGGTGAAGAAAACCAACGCAAGGAAAGATCTGTTGAAGGAAGACCCATCCACTTCTGGATGTATACGCCTGACAACAATGAGACGCTTTGGAAAGAATGTTTACATGAAGATATTCTATGTATCGGTTTTGACGCGCTGGGTGATTTGGCGGGTTATGATAGCAGAAAAGACATCACCGAAAGGCTCAAGACCCTAAGCGATGACGACGTCAACCCGACCAACCGCTCGCTCGCGGCTTGGCAATTTGCGCACGAAATGGAAAATGGCGATATCGTATACGTCAAGATTGGTTTAACCCGGCTGGTAGGACGCGGTATTGTGACATCCGATTATCGATTTGAGGCAGAGCGAGCGGCATATCGCCATGTGCGTAGCGTTCGCTGGACGCACACCGGCGAATGGAGCATGCCTGTCAAGGTCGCCCGCAAAACGCTGACGGATTTTACGCCTTACATAGACGATTTGACGAAGCTGGAGGCCGTCTTCACGGACGAGGAAGAGACGCCCGTGATCTTTAAGGAGACGGAGCTGGAACCGTATACGCGAGAGGACTTTCTCGACGAGGTTTATCTGTCGCCAGCATCCTTCGATATGCTCAGTGAGCTGCTGCATTATAAGAAGAACGTCATATTACAGGGCGCTCCGGGCGTTGGAAAGACATTTGCAGCCAAACGCCTAGCGTATGCGATCATGGGCGTAAAGGACCCTGCACGCGTCGCCATGATTCAATTTCACCAAAGCTACGGCTACGAGGACTTTATCGTCGGGTTGCGGCCAAATGACAAGGGCGGTTTTGAATTAAGCAAGGGCCCCTTTTATACGTTTTGTAACGCGGCCCTCAACGACGCAGAAAACACATATTTCTTCATCATCGATGAGATCAACCGGGGAAACCTCAGCAAGATTTTCGGAGAGCTGCTCATGCTGATCGAAAACGATAAGCGCGGTGAAAAATACCGCCTGAAGCTGCTTTACGCCGGAGAAACGTTCTATGTACCCGAAAACGTTTATATCATCGGTATGATGAACACCGCCGACCGTTCTTTGGCTTTGATGGATTACGCGCTCAGGCGGCGTTTTGCCTTCTTTACGATGGAACCGGCATTCGCAAGCGACGGTTTTTGCCGGTACATCGATCAAAAAAACAGCCCTAAGCTGCGCGCGTTAATCGAGCAGGTGCAAAAGCTCAACCTGGAGATCGACGCGGATGAATCGCTCGGAAAAGGCTTTGAGATTGGACACAGCTATTTTTGCATGAAAGGGGAGGCGCACGACGGACGGCTGCGCCAAGTGGTGGAATTCGAGCTTATCCCGTTATTACGCGAATATTGGTTTGACGACCCGGCGCGCTGCGAAAAATGGTGCGAACAGCTGCGGGGAGCGATACGATGATCCTCATTCAAAACATCTATCACATGCTCGCTTACGCCTTTCAAGTGTTGCAAAGGGATCATTACCGCTTCCAGGCGGAGGAAGATTTTGAGCATTTAGATGCGCTGTATGCCGCAATATTGGCTCGCGCTATGGCGGACCTGCTACGCAGAGGGCTAGCGCGCAATTATATAACCCTTCAGGAGGATTTAGCCGCTCCGCACGGCAGGATCGACGTGCCAGACACGCTAAAGCGGCAGCTTTTGCGCCGCCAGCGCATCTCGTGCCAATACGACGCATACAGTGAAAACATTCTCTGGAACCAGGTGCTCAAAGCGACGGCAATGCGGCTGATGCGCTCGCCCGATGTCAAAGCCAAAACGAAGGAGGAGCTGAAGCGCGTTTTAGGGTATTTGGGGACGATAGACACCATAAAGCTGGAGGATGTGCGCTGGGATAGGCTCAACTTACCCAAGCAGTACGGTTTATACAGCATGCTGCTCGCCGTATGTCGGATGGCAGTGCAAGGAAAGCTGCCCAGCACGGACGCGAACGGGAAGCGCAGGGCGGCCTATGCAGACACACAGGCCATGAGCGCGCTGTACGAACGGTTTGTCAGGGCTTATATTGCGCAACGCTTTCCCGAGCTTCATGTCTCTGCGGCGTACATCGGTTGGGCGCTTGAAGAGGACTCCGATACATCCTATCTGCCCGCTATGCGGACCGACATCACCGTCGAAGGGGCCAAGGGGAAGCTGATTATCGATACGAAATTTTATGCCCACGCGATGCAATACCACTATGACAAGGCGACGCAGCATTCGGGAAATTTATATCAAATGCTCGCCTACGTCGACAACGCACAAGCCGTAACCGATTTACCCGTTAGCGGAGCGCTGCTATACGCGCGAACGGATGAGGCGATCGCGCCGGATCAACGTTACATCATACGGGGGAAAAGGATATACGTGAAGACGTTAAACCTCAACTGCGAATTTAAATCGATCGAGGCGCAGATATGCAAGCTCATCGCGGACTCGGGGATTCTACCGTTTGACAAACCGGCGGGCGGGGAATGTAGCGCCGGGGAGCGCAGCAGAAAATGAAAGAACCATACGAGAAACGGACCCGATAGATTAAAATCGTGTGAAAATGCCCGCGGGCGCATTGCCAAGCGGGCGTTGCCTCGCCTATAATGGATAAAATGGCAAACGGAAAGGAAGCGAGCAATGCATTCAAAAATCGAGGTCCGGCTTATGCGAGAGGATGAGGCAGGTCAGGTACGCGAAATGGGGCGGCGGGCTTTTTCGGGATTCGAGAGCCTATGGGTCAGCAAGCCGAAGCTGGCGATGGTCGCCATACAGGACGGGCGGATCGTCGGCGCAATCCTCTATAAGTTCATCCGGGCGGGCGACAAGAAGATCGGGTACGTGGACTATGCCTTTGTGGACAGGGATCGCCAAGGTCAGGGAATCGGCGGCGTGCTCTACCGGGAAACCGTACGGCATCTATGGGCGCAGGGCTGCGACGCGCTGACGGCGATCGTAAAGGACGACAACGTCGGCTCGTGGGGACCGTTTTGCAAGAACGGATTTACACGCATCAGCCTGCCGGAGCTTTGCCGCCAGTTCGGGCTGGGCGGGGCGATCGCACAGTACTTCGCGACGCCGCTTTGCATCGGCATCGGTATGGAATACTACGTCGCGCTGCGCGAGCGCGCCTGCCCGTCGGGCAAGGAGGGGAGCGCTAAGCAGATTGCGGCCTACTTTCTCGCGAATCTGTTGCTCGCGCCTCTTTTGCTGCTACGCGGCACGGGCGATCCGCCGGCATTTGTCGCGGCCTTCCTGCTGGTGCTGGGATGCGGGGTGGCGGCAGGCTATTTAGGCACGCGGCTGAGCCGGCGGGCCTGGCAGTTTCGGCTGAACAACGGCGGCGCGTTGGTCTGCGCGCTCGTCTGTATCAGCGGCGTATACCCGTTCGTCGGGAACTGGTATCCCGAACGCTATGAAAACACGAAGGCGTTTGGGCGGGATATGGGCCTCAGCTCGCTGCCCGGCTGGGCGGTTTCGCTGGCGCTGGCGGGTATGGCGCTGCTGCCGCTGCGCCTGCCCTCGCTGCTCGTTTATGCGGGGCAGATCAGCGCGATGTTTTTGCTCTATCGCGTAATCCCGTTTTACCCGTTTGAATCCTTCGGCGGCCGTCGCGTGCTGAACTGGAACCGTTACGTGTTTTTTGCGCTGAGCGCGCTCTCCCTGCTGGTGATGGCTGCTTACATGATATAAAGAAAATCACAAGCATGCGGCCGATGCGTTGACGCGCGAAGGCCGCGTGGCTATAATGAATGAAAATACCCGAACCGAAGGAGCCGTGCGCGATCCATGGACGACATCGACGGGAACGACGATGCCCGAAGTACCTGGAAAATAATAAGAATAATCAGGCCAAGGCATGGCCGGAGTCCTCTGCTCGTCAGGGGGCGCCGGGGCATGCCTTGACCTTTTGGCGCGCTGGCGAACCGGCGAGGGGTAATTAAAATCGACGACAGAGAAAAGAGGATGTATCTTGGAGGACTCCATCGCGTTTATGCTGCTGCTACAAGCGGTGCTCATCGGACTCAACGCAATATTCGCCTGCGCCGAAATTGCCGTGCTCTCCGTAAACGACAACAAACTGGCGAGATTGGCCGCGCAGGGAGACCGGCGGGCCGTCCGCCTCCAGCGCCTGACCAGCCAACCCGCGCGCTTTCTGGCGACCATTCAAGTGGCGATTACGCTATCCGGCTTCCTGGGCAGCGCGTTTGCCGCGGACAACTTTTCGGATAAGCTGGTAGACGCTCTGGTCGCCCTGGGCGTGACGATCCCGGTCAAAACGCTGGACACGATCGCCGTCGTGCTCATCACGATCATCCTTTCCTACTTTACGTTGATCTTTGGCGAGCTGGTGCCCAAGCGCCTGGCCATGCGCAAGGCGGAGGCCCTCGCGCTGGGTATGTCTTCGCTGGTCAACGCGATTTCGAGGCTGTTCGCGCCCATCGTTTGGCTGCTGACCGCATCGACAAACGGCATCCTGCGGCTGATGCAGATCGACCCGAACGCCCAGGACGAGGCCGTCAGCGAGGAGGAGATCCGCATGCTGGTGGACGAGGGGAGCGAGCGGGGCGCGATCGATCGGGAAGAGAAGGAGTTCATTCACAACGTCTTCGAGTTCGACGATCTGACGGCGGGCGAGATCTGCACACACCGGACCGAGGTGGATGTGCTCTGGCGCGAAGACGCGATCGAGACATGGAGCCAATCGATTCTGAGCAGCCGCCATGCGCTATTCCCCCTATGCGGCGAAACGGCGGATGACGTCGTCGGCGTTTTGAGCGCCCGGGCATTTTTCAGGTTGCGGGATCAAAGCCGGGAAAGCGTGATGCGCGATGCCGTGAAGCCCGCGTATTTCGTGCCGGAAAGCGTGAAGGCGGACGTGCTCTTTCGCAACATGAAGCAAGGACGCCACGCCATGGCGGTCGTGCTGGACGAGCACGGCGGCATGGCGGGCATCGTGACGATGAACGACCTGCTCGAACAGTTGGTGGGGAGTTTTGACGAGGAAGAACCCAGAGACGATGCGCAGATCGAGCGCCTGGACGCTAGCACTTGGCGTATCAGCGGAAGCGCGCCGCTTGAAGAGGCGGCCAAAGCGCTCGGCGTGAAACTGGAAAGCGACGACTACGAGACGTTCGGCGGTTTCGTCTTCGGCGTGCTGGGCACCGTGCCCGAGGACGGACGGACGCCTGCCGTAGAGGCGGCGGGACTCGACATACAGGTTACGCAGATCCGGGATCATCGCATGGAAGCGGCCTTGGTGCGGCGGACTAAAGAGCCGCAGTGCCGTACGAAGGAAGACGAGAAACTGACAGCCGGAGCGTAGAGGCGATAACATGGAGAAGGCCCGATACGACGCAGCGTATCGGGCCTGTTTGCGCTTAGCGTCATGATTCGAGGCCGAGGTTTTGCAGGATTTCGCGGTAACGGCGGGTCGCGAATTCGCTAGGCGCGCCTTTTTGGCAAAAGGAGAGCTTCGCCAACTTGGGCACGACGCGCTGCACGACGATCTGGCCGTCCACCGTACGCGCGCGAAGCGCTTCAAAGGCTTCAAGAAAACGCTCGTCCGTCTTGGCATGGCCGTAAAACGAGAGGACATAGACGTATTCAAAAAGGTTGTAATTGCGAAAGGGATACTCGACCTGCATAAACAGCGTGCCGATGCCGTAGTGACAGGGACCGATCGGCTTGCGGATGCGCCAATGCTGCAGGAGAAATTCGACGGCCCGGTCAAGCGCTGGCTCTCGGTTGAGATAGGCGCTGTATCTAAAGGCGTTCAGGGCCGTAAGCGTTGGGTAGGGGTTGGAGTATTCCGTCTCCGGCCCGCGGCCAAAGTAGAACTTGTTGCAACGCCAGCCGCCGTCGGGCTGCTGGATGCTCAGCAGATGAGAAAGCGTCTTTTGAACACGGGGATCCTGTACGTAGCCCATAGCGCACAGCGCCTTGGCCGCCAGGGCGGTTTGGCAAGGGAAGATGGAGCCCTTGGGGTAAAGCTTAAAACGGCCGTCATTTTGCCAGACGGAGAAAAAGCGCTCGGAAAGCCCCTGCATCAGGGGATCCTCCGGCATGAGCCCGAGCTCGACCAGCATCAGCGCGCAATCGAGCGTGCTGAAGGGCGCGCCGGTGATCAGGCTGCCCTCCGGCGTCGCCCAAAGATCGGCGCCTTGGTCGTGCGCGTGGGAGAGGAGAACCTCTATATCCGGCGAATTTTTATATTGGATGGACATGGACTGCACCCCCGTTTTCTTTCGTCTATTATAAGGCATTTGCACGCCATTTGCGAGCGCGATTTGTGGAGGGGATGGACTACATGCGAAAGAGAAGGATGCTCTTGCTGGCGGCATGCGTCTGCATGTTATTGAGCCTGACGGCCATGGCAGAGGAGAACCTGATCCAAAACGCCGGATTCGAGGCCGCAAGCGGAGAATGGCCCGACGCCTGGCAGTCGGATATGTGGGTAGAGGACGAGGGCGTGACGCGGATCACCCTCATGCCAGAAGGGCGGGAGGGCGGTCGGTGTATCCGGATCGAGAACGCGTCGAGGAACGACGCGCGGGTGGTGCAAAACATCCGCATAGAACCGGGAAGCCTATACCGCCTAAGCGGATGGGTGCTTGCGGACGGGCTCGACCCCTCGCAGGGCGGCGCGGGCTTTTCCATCATGGGCTCGGCGAGCGCTTTCCCCAGGGTTTACGACACGGCGGGCGCATGGGAAGAACTCGTATGTTACTTTGAAACCTACGAGGGGCAGCGCGACGTGCAGGTAGCGGCGCGGCTGGGCTTCTATGGCGGGGAGGCAAAGGGGACGGCTTACTTTGACGATCTGTCAATCAGGCGCGTAGACGAAGCGCCGCCGGGCGCGACGGTAATTCGCCTGCTGGACGATACGGAATACCAAAAGCCGCCGCGGATGCAAGACAAGGCATGGGCGCAGGGAATCAAGCTCGCCGCCGTAGCTTTGGCCGCGCTGTCCGCGACGGCCCTGCTGCTCAGGACGCATCAGCGCAAGGCGCGGGCAGGAAGGCTACGCGGGTTGGAAGGAAGCGGTACGCCGCGGCTTGTCTTTTCAAAGCGCGAAGCGATCTGCCTGCTGTGCCTGACAGGCATATATGCCGTCTTTGCGTTTATGGATTTGGGCAACCTGAAAGCGGCGCAGACCGAGTGGAAGAGCACGCAGGATGATCAGCGGGTCGTATTCGACCTGGGGGCGGAAAACACGTTCCGCATCCTATATAACGAGGGATTGTGCAGCCGGGATCACAACCTAACCTTCCGCTTTTCGTACGACGGCGAGACGTGGTCCGACCCGGCGCCCGCGAAGATGAAAAAGTGGGAATCCTTTCAATGGTTTTTTGTGACGGAACCCACTCATAACAACGCGGGCGAGATCAGCGGTTGGAGCGAGGAACCGATTCGCTTTCATGCGCGATACGTGGAGATGACCGCCGATACGCCGGGCGCATCGCTGCTGGAGATCGCCTTTGTGGACGCGGAGGGAAACGCGCTGAGCGTATCGATCGCGGAGGGAATGCCGGACGCACAGCGCCTTGTAGACGAGCAGGAGTACGTGCCGGACCGACCCGGCTACCGAAACAGCATGTACTTCGACGAGATCTATCACGGGCGCACGGCCTACGAGCACGCGCACGCGCTGGCGGCGCAGGAGAACTCGCACCCGCCTCTGGGGAAAATTCTAATCATGCTGGGCATCGAGCTGTTCGGGATGACGCCGTTCGGATGGCGATTTTCAGGGGCGCTAGCTGGCATATGCATGATTCCGGCCATGTATTTGCTGGGCAAGGTGCTCTTTGGTCAGGAAAAATACGCATTTCTAAGCGCATTCCTGCTCGCGTTTGACATGATGCACCTGACGCAGACGCGCATCGCGACCATCGACAGCTATCCGGTGCTCTTCATCATCCTGATGTACGCCTGCATGATCCGCTATACGCAGATGAGTTTTTTTACGGACGGATGGCACACGCTCGTACCGCTGGCGCTCTCAGGCCTATTCATGGGGCTGGGTATCGCCAGCAAGTGGACGGGCATCTATGCGGGCGTAGGGCTCGCCGCGCTGTTCTTCTGGAGCCTGGCCCGCCGCGCCTGTGAGTGGCGGGCGGCGTGCGCTACAGGCGGCGCATACGCGATGCGCGCGGGCAGTTTCTCCAAGTATGCGATGGGGACGCTCGGCTGCTGCCTGATCTTCTTCATAGCGATCCCCTTTGCGATCTATTACCTGAGCTATATCCCGCATTTTACGGGCGCACAGGGGCTTACTTGGGAACGGTTTTGGAATGAGCAGGCCCAGATGCTGCGATACCACGCGGGCCAGGCAGATCCGCATCCGTATCAATCTCGTTGGTTTGAATGGCCGCTCATGCTGCGGCCGATGTGGTATTACACGGATCCCTACATGCCGCAAGGGCAGGTATCTACGATCGTATGCATGGGCAATCCCGCGGTGTGGTGGCCGGGCGTGCTTGCGCTTGCGTACACGCTTTGGGCGTGGATTCGACAAAACGTCTGCGGAGAAGCGCGCGATCCACGCGCGGCCGTGGTGTTAATTGGATTTACGGCGCAGATGCTGCCCTGGGTATTCGTCACGCGCTCGACGTTTATCTATCACTACTTTCCCTCGCTAATCTTTATAATCCTCTCGCTCGTCTACGCATGGGAGCGGATCGGTACGGCACATCCGCGTGCGGAACGCGCGCTGCTGCCCTGCTACATGACAGGGGTATTGGTACTATTCCTTTGTTTTTACCCGTTCGGGACGGGATATGCGATGAGCCGAACCTATGCGGACGCGATGAACTGGCTGCGCGCGCTGCGGGTGCCGTGGCGAAGCTATGGCGGATGGCTGGGATATTGAGGGAGGGTACATTCGTCGTCCGCTCGTAACACGCCCCCGGTGCGCTGATCGGCAGCACACCGGGGGCGAAGTCTATTGTGTCGCTTCCCTACAGAAGGCCTTTTGGGGTGACGGGAACCGCTGTTATGAAAAAAAACGTGAGATTTTGTCAAAAGGGGTTGACAAGGGATACGGGATATAGTATGATGTCAACATGATATAACAACATGATGACATGCCAAATTTGCTTGCCACGGGAGGGGTTTGGATGACAGGAGCACAGACACAGCGGCGCACGCGGAGTCTGACGCTTCAGCGCAGGGAGGCGCTGACCGCGTGGGCATTCGTGTTACCGGCGCTGGCGGGGTTTGCGGTCTTTACGTTCGGGGCGATCGTCTATTCGTTTTACATCTCGCTTACGCGCTGGGAGTTGCTGACGGACCCGGTGTTCGTCGGGTTACGCAATTACATGCGCCTTTTTAAGGACCCCAAGTTTTTCAAATACCTTGGGAACACGCTTTACTTCGTCGTGTGGCTCGTACCCGTGGTGCTTGTGACATCGATGGGGCTGGCGATCCTGATCAACAAGCGGACGCGTATCCTGACCGGGCTATACAGATCGGCGCTCTTCGTGCCTTGCATCACGTCGACGGTCGCCATCAGCCTGGTCTGGCTATGGATCCTGAACCCGGATACCGGCATCATCAACAATCTGTTACGGACCATGGGCGTCGCAAATCCGCCGCGCTGGCTGGAATCGACCGCATGGGCTAAGCCGGCGCTGATCGTGATGCGCGTGTGGCA
This sequence comes from Bacillota bacterium, assembly GCA_023404715.1. Classification (GTDB taxonomy): domain Bacteria; phylum Bacillota; class Clostridia; order Christensenellales; family Aristaeellaceae; genus Beduinella. The sequence goes on from JAEYAR010000196.1 coordinate 30,022, forward strand.
GATGAGCGGCTATTACATGGTGATGTTCCTGGCCGGGCTACAGACCATCCCGGAGAGCCTTTATGAGGCGGCGGAGGTAGACGGCGCTACGCGCTGGCAGCGCACGTATAAGATCACAATCCCCATGCTGGCGAACACGACGTTCGTGGTTGCGATCATGCTGGTGATAGAGGCGTTCAACATATTCGAGGCTGTCTTCGTCATGACGGAGGGAGGACCGGTAGGCGCTACGACGACGCTGATGTATTACATCTATCAGCAGGGCTTCCAAAGCTACAACATGGGTTATGCCAGCGCGGTCGCTTGGGTGTTCTTCGCGATGATTCTGGTGGTGACGCTCGTGCAATACGCCTTCCGGGGCGAACAGAAAATGTGAGAGGTGCGACGTATGGATAAGCCCAAGTGCCCTGCGCTGTTTGGTTATTACGGCCTGAAAAAGGTGGGCCGCGCGGTCTATCACGTGTGTATGCTGCTACTGACATTTTTGATGGTCTATCCTTTTATATGGGCAGTCTGCTCGTCCTTCAAGACGACGGAGCAGATGTTCGGTCAATCGCCGCTATCGTTGATTCCCAGACCCTTTACGCTCTACAACTACGAGCGGACGCTGGAGATTCTGCCGTTTGACATGTTTCTACGCAACTCACTGTTCCTCTCCATCAGCATTCCGCTGATGATGATCCTGATCGCCTCGCTATGTGCGTATGCGCTGGCGCGGCTGAACTTCAAGGGGCGCAACCTTATCTTCCTGCTGTTCATCTCTACGATGATGATTCCCAGCCACGTAGTGCTGATCCCAAACTATTCGATCGTCAGCAAGCTGGGCTGGGTGGACAAGTATATCTCGCTGTTCGTAAATTCGCTCTTTACGGGGGCAAATGCGTTTAATATCTTTTTCTTTAGGCAGTTCTTTATGTCCATCCCCAAGGACCTGGAGAACGCGGCGATCATCGACGGGTGCAGCCACGCGGGGGTGTACTTTCGCATCATCCTGCCCAACAGCAAGCCCGCGATCGCGACCGTAGCCATCCTCTCGTTCCGCAGCGTTTGGAACTCGTTTCTCTGGCCGATGATCGTCATCAATTCCTACGACAAGATGACGATTACCGTCGGGCTGCAGTACTACAAATATGCAGTGGACAATGCGGCGATGGTACTGGCCGGTGTGACGATCGCCATTATCCCGGTGATCGTGGTATTTCTCGTGTTCCAGAAGTATTTTATCAACTCGACGGTGAACTCAGGTTTCGGTGGGGTCTGAGCGCGCGCCGCTCATGACAATAAACGACCACAAAAATTGAAGGAGGCACAAACCATGAAAAACACTACCTTGCTCAGACGAACAGCACTGCTTTTGGCGCTGGTGATGACTGCGCTGCTGTTACCCGGCGCTGTGATGGCCGAGGAACGCACGAAGGTACAGGTAATGTCCTGGTGGGACATTACCAAATCCGAACCGCTCAAGCAATTGGAGGCGGCGTTTGAGGCGGAGAACCCTGACATCGACCTTGAATTTCCCATGATCGGCAGCAAATACGGCGACAAGATCATCACCGTAATCGCAGGCGGCGGCGACAGCGTGCCGGATGTGATCATGCTGGCGATGGACCTGGTGCCCAAGTTCGCACTGACGGGCGCGATACAGCCGCTGGACAGCTACATGACCGAGGCGTACAAGGCAAGCCTATATCCGCTGGCGCTCAACGCCCTTACGGTGGACGGCAGCGTATACGCCGCGGCACGCGACGTATCGCCCATGGCCATGTTTTTGAACGTGAAGCTCTTTGAAGAGGCGGGCATCGAGCTGCCCAACGAGGATTGGACGGTCGATGATTTTCTCGCAATCGCCCAGAAGCTGACGAAGGTGGACGCGAGCGGAAAAGCGGATCAGTGGGGCTACTACTTCCCCAAGTATCCGGACACGATGTACGACTGGGTTATTATGGAGGGGGGACGCTACGTCTCTGAGGACGGCAAGAAGAGCCTGATGAGCACGCCGGAGACGAAGGCGGGCCTGCAGTTCATGTACGACCTGATCTACAAGTACGGCGTATGCCCGACCGAGGCGCAGCACAGCCAATACGGCGACGGCAACTTCGCCTCCTTCCTGGCCGGTAAGGTCGGCATGCAGATCGCCGCGCTGTCCTTCAGCTCGAACCTGACCAACGCGACGCCGCCGATCGAATACGCGGTGGCGCCGCTGCCCAAGAAGGACGGCAAGCAGTTCACCCACGCGTTCGTCAACACCTGGGCGATCCCCCGCGGCGCGAAGAACCCGGAGGTAAGCTGGCGCGTCATCGAGTGGCTATCCGGCAAGGGCGGGCAGCAAATCGCCCTCGACTTCGGCATGGGCCTACCCGCGAGCAAGGAAGTGGACACGGCGGCATTCGTGGCGCAGCGCGCGGACAACCAGGTGTTCCTGGATAGCCTTAACTACGCGCTTCCCTTCGAGACCTATCAGTACGGCGCGGAATTCAACGTGGAGCTGCGCGAACAGCTCGACGCCCTTTGGCTGAACGAGACGACGGTAGACGATGCGGCGGCGGCGATCGACGCGGCGGCCGAGTTGATCTTAGCCGGCGACAAGTAAGGCGCGTATGCCGGGGCGGTGAATGCCCGCCCCGGCATGGATACGAGGAGGGAATGGGATGATCTATTTGAGCAGCCTGATGGCGCTTGAAGGCGGCACGGCCTTTGAAGAGGCGCTTAGGCGTACGGGAGCGCAGTGCGGGGTGGAGGTCTTTTCATTCCGCTACGCACAGGCGGAAATTGACGGATTGAAGCGGCGCATCGAAGGCTTTGCGGGGCATCCTCTTTCCTTTCACGGACCCATGCATACGGTAGAGATGACGGCCGCACCGTCGACCCCCGCGTGGGATACGCTATTTGAGCACTATGAAAGGGCTTTTGCGCTCGCACGATGGGCGGGCGGCAAATCCATGGTCGCACACACGCACGAGCGCCGCATTACGACAGAAGAAAAGCCGAGACGCATGGCACAGTGCAGGGAGAATCTGGAAGGCATCTGCGCACTGGGAGCGGCTTACGGCATAACGGTGCGAATCGAAAATGTATCGCTGCCGGAAAAAGGGATACCGTTGTTCGACCCAGAAGAATATATCGCATTGATAAAGGCGCTTTCGAGCGCGCAGGCGTTGGTGGACGTCGGACATGTGCACGTGACCGGATGGAACCTGTGCGCGCTGATCATGGCGCTGGGAGAGAAAATCGGCGGATTCCACCTACATAACAACGACGGAAGGCAAGACAGCCATGATTGGCTGTTTGAGGGCACGATGGACGCGGAAAAGACGCTTAGGCTGATGCGGCGCCATGTGCCGTGCGCCGAAGCGGTTTTGGAGTACGGCGGGCTTGCCGGACATACGGCGGATGATTTATGCTTTGACATCGAGCGGGTGAGGGCGCTGCTGGAGAGGTAATGTGCGACACAGCAATGTGGGGGACGCGCAGCGCGACGCAATCCCTGACAAGCCCGCAAGGCGCAGGATCGGCGGCAAGAGAGGATGGTTTCATGCAAAAGAGCAGCACGCGTTACAGCCAGATCGCGGCGTATTATCAGGAACGGATCGACGCGGGCGAACTGGTGGAGGGTAACAAGATGCCCACCGAAGAGGAAATCGGCCGGCTTTTCAACGTAAGCCGCATCACGGTGCGTCAGGCGATGAACGAGCTGGCCCAGGCGGGCTACATCGTACGCATGCAAGGGAAGGGATCTTTCGTTCGCATGAAAAAGGCTGACATGCAGCTCAATCACCTGCAGGGTTTTTCAGAAGAAATGCGGGCTATGGGTATGGAACCCTCCAGCGAGCTGCGCAGCGGCGAAATCATCGCCTGTGACCCCAAGGTCGCCCAGAAGCTGCAGGTGGAGCCGGAATCGCAGGTGTTCAGCCTGCTGCGCGTACGCTATGCAGACGGCGCGCCCATGGCGGTCGAGCACGTGCACGTGCCGTTTTACCTATGCCCCACCCTGCTCAGCCACGACCTGAACGGATCGCTATACAAGGTGCTTTTAGAGCACTATCAATTGGAGCCGCTGCACGCGATGCAGGACATCGAAGCGGGACTGGCGAGCCGGCAGATCGCCGAGCTTTTGCGGATCAAGCCCACGGAGCCCTCGCTGATCATCGAGCGCGTAAGCTACCTGAGGGGCGAGGTGCCGCTTGAGTACGTCATTTCGGTATACCGGGGAGACCGGTACGCCTTCCACGTGGATATGCACAGGGACGCAAGAGGGTTTTAAGGAGGCGATCAGGTGGAGGCGGACCTTCTGCTGGCGCTCGACGGCGGCGGCACCAAGACGCAAGCCTTACTAGCCGACCGGCGCGGTCATGTGCTGGGGGTGGGCCGGAGCGGCCCCTCAAACCCCCTCTCCGTCGGGAACGGGGATGCGCTAAACAATGTGCTGGCGGCGGCGCGTATGGCGCTCGGCGGCCACGACGTTCGAGAAACGGCGGCCATCGGGCTATACATTCCGGGCTTTGGGCGCTGCCAGGGGGAGATGCCGGAGGCATACGCGAAAGCGCGCGTATGGTCGGACGCCTACTCTGCCTATTATGCCTGCTTGGGGAAGGCCGGCGGTATCGTAGTGCTGGCGGGGACGGGATCGTTCGCGCTGGGGATCGACGAGACGGGAGCGGCCTATACGGCGGGCGGTTGGGGCCACCTGCTGGGTGACGAGGGAAGCGGCTATGACATCGGACGCCGGGCCTTGCGCGCGCTGCTGCACAGGGATGAGGCGGGCGCAAGGCCCACAGACTTGGACCTACAGGTGATGGCGGCGCTTCAGATTGACAAGCCCCGCGGCGCGCTGCGCGCTGTATACGCGCCGGGCGCAGAGCGCGGGCGGATTGCCGCGCTTTGCCCGCTGGTGGCGCGGGCGGCGCGGGCGGGCGATGAGGACGCCTGCGCAATCCTCGAGGAGGCTGCCGGCGCTCTAGGGGCGCTGGCAGCGCAGGTGGCGGCGCAGATGGCGCCGGGGCCGCGCGATGCGGCGCTGACGGGCGGCGTCGCGCAGATGGGCGCGCCGATCCGCACGCCGTTTGAGCGGCGTCTGCGCGCCGTATGTCCGCAGCTGCGCCTGACGCTGCCGCGCTATTCGCCGGTGACGGGAGCGATGCTGCACCTGATGCGAGAGAATGGATGCCCGGGCGCGGACGCGGGCGAACGGATCGAAGCGGAGCTTATAAACATGCCGGAGGGAAATCGCCATGCTGATGGATACATACTTTGAAGAGATGAAGCGCGTGCAAGGGACGATTGAGCGCACACAGCGGGGGGCGCTGATCGCCTGTGCGAGGGTTATCGCGCAGGCGCTTGAGCGCGGGAACCTATGGCACATCCTGGACACCGGTCACATGCTGATGCATGAGGGCGTCGGCAGGACGGGCGGCATGATGGCGCTGCGCCCCATCCGCATCACCTGTGAGGTGGAAAACCCGACGCGCCCGCGGCCGCAACCGGGCAAGCCGAAGGTCTACTACACGCAGGTAGAGGGATTCGCGGAGTTCGTGCTGCAGCGCGCGAATTTGCAAGCCGGCGACGTGCTGATGATCGGATCGGTATCGGGGTACGAGGCCTTCCCCGTACAGGCGGCGCAAGCGGCGAAGGAGATGGGCGTTAGCACCATCGCGATAACGGCCACGGCCTATTCCATGGAGCTGAAGAGCCGCCACCCGAGCGGGAAGCGCCTGTTTGAAATGTGCGACCTCACGCTGGACAACTGCGCGAAGATGGGAGACACGCTGGTGCCCTTAAGGGAGATGGACATGGAGATATGCCCCTCCAGCGGCATCGGAGCCGCCTACCTGCTATGGGCGCTGGAATGCTGCGTGGTGGAAGAGCTGCTTTCCCGCGGCAGGCAGCCCAGCCTTTACATGAGCAACCATATGCCGGGCGCTGCGCGCCACAACGCGCAGGCCATGGCCTGTTACGAACAAAACGGGTATTGAGGAGCGCATATGCGGATACGGACAGAGCGGATGTCGGTGGCGATAGACGAGGAAAATGCGTCGGTTTTATCCATCACATCCGAGGACGGAACAGAAATCATACGGACGCGCACGGGCGTGCCGGTCTTCGAATTGACGGCGCTTGACGACAAGGGGGAGCGGCGTATCCTCAGACCGCGCGGCGGGCGGCTTGCGGACGAGGACACGCTATGCTACGACCGCCTCTACGATGGAGAGAACGCGGCGGACATTCGCGTGAAGCTGATTTTTTCGCGTGAGGATGCGGAGGCGATCGCCCTTTTGGTGCGGGTGGAGAACGCGGACGCGCACTATACGCCGGTCGAATGCTTGGCCTTGCAGCTGGAAGGCCTGCAGCTGGGGGAGCGGGCGCGGGATGAGACCGTGTTATACCCGCACCACGCTGGCGAGCGCATCGAGGACCCGGCGCGCGCGCTGCGCTCGGAACGCTACCAAAGCTTCTGGCGCGCGCAATCCAGGTTGGATAAGGGCCGCTATGTTCGCGAGAACAATTACTGCGGCCTGATGAGCATGACGTGGATGTACCTGCAGGGCGGAGGATACGGGCTGTACATGGGATCGCACGACGCGCGCTTCCCGGTAACGGGCATGCGTATGCTGACCGGCGGAGCGGACTGGCTGGGTTTCGGCTACCGCATCTACTACCGGATCACGCCGGGGGCGCGTTACACGAGCGGAAAGTTCGTGCTGTCGCTCAGCGAACGCGATTGGCACGCGGGCGCGAGGCGCTACCGGGCGTACATCGATCCACACCTTTTTCCCCATGAGGATCCGCCTTTCCTCAGGCAGGAGGCGGCGCTGCACCAATGCTATCAATTTAAGCGGGCGGACGGCATATACCACCGGTTTGAGGACATCCCGGCGCTGTTCGACGAGGGGATAGAGCACGGCATTCGGCATATGTTCATCGCCAGCTGGAACCGCTCGGGGTTCGACAGCAACTACCCCGAATACTACCCGGACATGGAATTGGGCACCGCGATGGACCTGCGGCGCGGACTGGAGTACGTCAAGGCGCATGGCGGATTCACGACGCTGTATGTCAACGCGCGGTTGTTCGACCGCAAATCCGATTATTACCGGACGTACGGCGAGCAGATGGAGATCCGCGACGAGCGGAATGAGCCCTTGACGGAAAGCTATGAGCCCAATACATTCTCGTTGTGCTGCCCCGCGGACGACAGATGGCAGCATGACCTTACGGACATCTGTGACTTTGCGGCCAGGGCATATGGCGCAAAGGGCATCTACCTGGATCAGCTCGCCTCCGCCGAACCCTTCCCATGCTATCACGCGGGACACAGCCATACGAACATCGGGGAGTTTAACCGGGGTTATTTAAAAATTCTTTCGGATTTGCGAGCGCGGCTTAAAGCACGCGACCCCGACGCCTATCTGATGACCGAAAACTGCGGGGACATCTACAGCGCGTACACCTGGGGCAATCTGACCTGGAACGGAACGGACTACGATGAATACTACAATCTGTTTCGCTATACGTTCCCGCAATACGTGCAGGTCAACATGGTCAATCCCCGTTCGTGGGAGCCGGACCCCGCCCGGCGCTCGACCCTTTTTTATCTTGACATCGAGCGCTGCGTGCTAATGGGCAATATCCTGTGGATCGGGCTTAGCAGCCGATTCGACGACCCGGCGCTTGCGCAAGCGCGCGCATATGTGCTGAAGGCCGCCGCGCTACGCGCACGCCTCGCGCAGACGATCGCTCATGGGACCTATCTGGACGACGCATATGTGCACACCCTTTATGGCGCGCGGGCATCCTGCTTCGACACGGGCGAAGGGCAAGCGCTGCTGCTGATCGGCAATGCCGAAGAGAACCCACGGGCGCAGGCCGTTTTTGAATTGCCATTTCAGCCGTCTGTCGTCACGGTAGACGACGTAGACGAAGCAGGGAACAGCGCGAGCATCCGTGCACAAGGATGCCGGCTGACTGTGGAGCCGGGAAAGACCCGGCTGACGGCGGTGTTCGTGAGGGCCTGAAAGCACGAAAGGCGGTGAAAGCATGAAGGCGATGCGGCAATACATCGACATCATTCGCAAAACCCTCGATCAGGTTGAGAAGACGCAGGGAGAGGCCATGGACCGGGCGGCGCGCGCGCTGGCGGACGCCTCGCTCGCCGGTCACAACTTGTTCATATTCGGCTGCAACCATGCGGGCTTACTGGCGCAGGAGATGTACTACCGCACGGGCGGCATGGCGACGATCAACCCCATCTTTGCGCCCGGCATGGGTCTGGACGTGCGCCCCGTTACCATGACGAGCCGGATGGAGCGGATGAACGACTATGGACGCGTGATCGTAGATGCGCACCCGATCAAACAGGGCGACGTGCTGATGGTGCACAGCGTATCGGGCCGCAACAGCGTGACGGTGGACGCCGCGCTACGCGCCAAGGAAAAGGGCGTATATGTGATTGCCCTGACCAATCTGGCGACGAGCACGAGCGTCTGTTCGCGCCACCGGAGCGGCATGAAGCTATACCAA
>JAEYAR010000132.1 GCA_023404715.1 Bacillota bacterium
AGGCAGAAGGCCGACTAGCCGCCCCGAATTTGGAGCGGAACGGAGAGAAGCGGAAATATCGGGCGGCGTACCCCGCGCGCGGGAACAAAGAAAGAGAGGAGACGGAGGATGATCATACGAGACAGGGGCGTGGAGATTAGCGATGCGGTCGTGCGCGGGGCGATCAGCGAGTTTGTGCGCGAGGTTCGGCCGCGGCTTTGCGGGCTGCACGACGCCTACGCGGGCAAAGGCGCGATCACGCGTCGGGCGCGGCGCACGGGCCTGCCGAACAACAGGCTGGACCACGCCTTCCCCCGCTACATCGTGACGATGACGGCGGGGTATTTGGCCGGAAACCCCATCAAATACAGCGCGGATGAGCAACCGGAGGCGCTGCAAAGGCTGACGGAGGCGTACGCGGCCTGCGACATCGACAGCGTGGACTGTGAACTAGCGAGCGACGCGAGCATCTACGGCAAGGGCATATGCGTCTGCTACGCGGACGAAAACGCGAGGCCGCGGGCGGCGACGCTGGACCCGCGGCAGGCATTCGTGGTATACGACGACACGGTAGAGCACAGGCCGATCTTTGGCGTACATTGGTACGGGGTGAACGAGGCGGACGGGACGCCGGGCGGCGTCGTCGCGCACGTGCATACGGGCGAGCGGACGCTGACGTACAAAGGAGGGAGCATAAGCACGCTCGCCCTCGAGACGGAGGCGATGCACGCGTTCGGCGGGGTATCGATGGTGGAATTTTGGAATGGCGCCACGGAGACCGGCGATTTCGAGCCCGTGCTATCGCTCATCGAGGCGTACGACATGATCGAAAGCGACCGCGTGAACGACAAACAGCAGTTCACCGACGCGATCCTGCTGCTGACGGGCTGCACGCTGGAGAACGGCGACCCGGACGACGCGCGCAGCCCGGCGCAAAAGTTGATCGAGGAAAAGACGCTCGCCCTGCCGGACACGGACGCCAAGGCCGAATGGCTGGTCAAACCGGGGGACGAGGAAGGAAACGAGATCCTGAAAAACGCGATCAAGGCCGACATCCACAAGATGAGCATGGTGCCCGACCTGACGGACGAGCATTTCGCATCGAACGCATCGGGCGTGGCCATGCGCTACAAGCTGCTCGGCCTGGAGCAGCTGACGCGCGGCAAGGAGAGATGGTTTCGCCAAGCGCTGCGGGAGCGGATGGCGCGGTTCGCCGCGTTTTTTGCGCGGCTGGGCGCGCCGGAGCTCGACACGGGCGCCGTGAAGATCACGTTCACGCGGGCGCTGCCGGTCAACGACAGCGAGGTGGCGGCGATGGTTGCGCAGCTGCACGGCGTTTTGCCGGACGAGGTGCTGTTCGCGCAGGTGCCGTTCATTGAAGACGTGGAGACGGCGATGCGGCAGATGGCCGCGCAAAGGGAGGCGGAGAAGCGAGGGACGATATCCCCATCGAAATAGAGTGAAATTGCTCCCCTGAAACGCTGCTAGAGAGCGTTTTTTTCATGCCTTTTTACCGCGGGGCAGGCGTTAAAGAACAACGGGATAAGCCGACGGGCAATAAACGGAGGAGGACAAGGCGATGTACAACTACCTAAGGCTACTACAGCTGCGGCGCGGTTACGCCGCAGCGGACACGGGCGCGCAGGGCGGCGCGCAATTTGGCGCGGAACGGAAATATGCCGCCGCGTACCCCGGGACCGAAGAGGCCGGGGCGCAAGGCACGGGAGAGGCCGGGCAGGGCCCGAGCGGGGCGGAGGGAACCGGCGAGGCCCCGGGGGTTTCTACCGGCGGACAAGGCGAAGGCGACGCGGAGCCGCCCAAGACGTTTTCACAGGCGGACGTGGACCGGATCATCGCGAGGGAAAACGCGAAGTGGAAGCGCCAGCAGGAGAAGGCGATCGAAACCGCGCGCACGGAAGCGGAGAAGCTGGCCAGCATGAGCGCGGAACAGCGGGCGCAGGCCGAGCGCGAAGCGCGGGAGGCGGAGCTTTCGAAGCGGGAGGCGGAGATCACCCGGCGCGAGCTGCACGCGCAGGCGCTGGAGACGCTGGCGCAGCGCGGGCTGCCGCGGGAGCTGGCCAAGGCGCTGAACTACGCCGACGCGGACGCCTGCGGAACGAGCATCGACGCCGTCGAAAAGGCATTCCGCAGCGCGGTGCAAAAGGGCGTAGAGGAACGGCTGCGCGGCAACGCGCCCAGGACGGGCGCGGGGGCGGCGAAGGCGGACTACGCGAGGCTGGCCCAGGAGGCGAGCGGCCGCGGGGACTTCACGGCGGCGGCGTACTACACGCGGCTGGCGGGGGAACAAAAGGGAGCCTGATAGGGCGTCTTGCGGCGAGCAATCAGGAGCGCAGCGGAAATATGCCGCCGCGTACCCCACATGCGAAGCAGGAGGGGCGAAAGAAAAAAAGAACCGCGCCGGGTGCTTGACACGCGGCGCGGGGCGCCGTACTATGTAGGCAGGAAGGTTATACGGCCTTCGGGTGGTAAACCACCGCAAGCGAACATGGGTAAACCCAAGCCGCCGTGTAGGTACGACTACATGGCGGCTCGCTTTACGTCCGATTCATTTGGTATACTGCAATCAGTAGCCCAATGACCGAGAGGACGACCATGATGATTTCATAGCTCGTCATGCGATCACCTCCGCGCAGAGGCCGAAGGCTTTTCATTGAGGACAGCGCGAAGCGCTCCGCAGATGAAAACTCCCCCCACACAATGTGGGGGGAGCGAAACAGTACGGAGATGTACCACCCGTAGCCCTTCCTGCCTACAGCCCTATGATACCACGCCGCCTTTGCGTTTGCAAGGCGGTTTTTTGATGCCTGAAATCAGGGCAAGCGACGCGGGACGGACGAGAACAACCAAACGACAAAACAGAAAGGAGCCATACCATTATGGCAGACGATTTTGCGACGAGCTTTAGCGTGCTGAACTACAGCGGCATGCTATTCAACAAGGGAAACACCCGCACGCCGTTTTCTACGGCGATCGGGGGGAGGCAGAGGACGACCAACCACGTGGAATTCGTGACCGGTCAGGAATACGCGGGCGGCTCGCCCGGCGCGCAGCCCGCGATCAGCGAGACGGCATCGCTGACCGCGCCGGAGGCGACGAAGACCACGCGCGTGCAGAAGACCAACGTGACGCAGATCTTTCAGGAGGCCGTCGGCGTGAGCTACGCGAAGATGAGCAACATGGGCACGCTCAGCGGCGTGAACATCGCGGGGCAGCAGGGCAATCCCCCAAGCGAGCTGGACTTTCAGGTCGCGGCGAAGATGCAGAAGGTGAACCGCGACATCGAGTTCACATTCATGAACGGGGCGTACGCCAGGGCGAACAACGACAGCCAGGCCAACAAGACGCGCGGCATGGTGCAGGCGATCACCACGAACACCAACGCCTTGGGGGGAAAACCCCTGGGCCTATGGGACGTGGCGGACATGATGAGGCAGATCTACGAGAGCAACGCGCCGACCGAAGGGCTCGTCCTCTGGCTGGGGGCGACCGCGCTCTATCAGCTCAACGCGGACGCGCAGCAGAACGGGCTGACGATCGCGCCCGCGGCGCGGGAGATCAACGGCATTCAGCTCTCGAAGGTGCTGACGCCGCTGGGCGAGGTCTACGTACGCCTGGGCGAATGCGTGCCCGCGACCACGGCGCTGCTAATGAACCTGGACGTCATCGCCCCGGTCATCCAACCGGTGCCGGGCAAGGGCCACTTCTTCCTGGAGCAGCTGGCGAAGACCGGCGCGGGCGAGAAGTATCAGCTCTTCGGCCAGATCGGCCTGGACCACGGGCCGGAGTGGTATCACGGGAAGTTCACGGGGCTATCGACCGCGTTTGAAGCGCCGAAGAGCGGCCTCAAGGTCTACGTAGGCAACACGACGGCGGAGCCCATCCCGACGAAGGAAATTGCTACGCCGGCGACCTGACGGAGGAATGAGGGATGACGCCAAATGAACGAATGAAGGCGCGCGCGCCGGACATCGCGGACGACCTCTGCGCGGCGCTACTGGGCGACGCGCGGGACATGATCCTCGCCTACACGGGCCGGGCGGCATTACCGCCCGGCCTCGCGGCCGCGCAGGTGCAGCTGGCGCTCGCACTCTACAACCGCATGGGCATCGAGGGCGAGACGGCGCATGGCGAGGGCGGCGTACAGGCGCAGCTGGGCGGGGTGCTTCGCGAAATCGAGCCGCTGCTACGCCCATGGCGGTTGGCGCGAATCGTCGAGATACGCAAGCACCCCAAGACGGAAGGATGAGTTGGATGACATGGCGCGCGGATCATGCGGGCAGATATCCGACGGAAGGAGGATTCACATGCGGCTACGAGGGCGGGGTCGGCGGCCCATCAAGGCGGCCGGGCGCGGAGAAGAGGCGCTCACCCTGTGGGCAAGCGTGCAACCCATATCGCACACGACCTACGGAAGACGAAGCGACGGCTTGCGGCGGCAGCGATACGGGGAGGGCATCGAAGAGACGCTGATACTGCTATACGACGGCGAACGGCCCCTGCAGACGGGCATGTTCATCTGGCTGGAAACAGACCCGGAGGGGCCGCCGGACTACCGCATCGAACACGTAGAGCGCTGGACGCATCAACGGGCATTTCTACGGAAAATACCAGCGGGGCAAAAAGGCGCCTGGGATAGCGCGACGGAGGGGTGAAGCGTCAGGCAGCATGCATAAGCGGGCGGGCCCCAACCGCATGGCCGCGCCGCAAAAGATGACGGAAAGGGAGGTGAAAGCGATGAAAAACGCGAGCGCGCTGAGCAAGCGGTTGAGCGGGCTGAATGCAAGCATCCGGCGCGCGACCGTGGCCGCCATGGAGGAAAGCATTGCCCAGATGGTGAGGGACGCGAAGGCGCTATGCCCCGAAGAGCCGTTCGAATTGAGGGACAGCATCCGCGGCGAGGTCAGCGCACAGGGAACCCTGACGGAAGGAAAGATCTGGGCGGCGCCCTGCGCGATGGACGTGGAACACGGGCGCGGCGAATACGGCAGCCCCCAGCCCTTTTTAACCCCTGCCTATCAAATAGGCAAACAAACGCTGATTCGGCGCATTCGACAGGGCATCGGGGCGGGACGGTAAAGCGTATCGCCCCCCAGACGACATGGAAGGAAAGGAGGTTTAACTTATGGCGAACGAGCTAAAGGCGATTTGTACGGCGCTGGAAGCGATGCCGGGCATTGAAAAAGCGACGCGCGGCTGGCCGCAGGCGGACGAAACGCTGCCCTGCGCGGTGGTGCGCGAGCTGGCGAACACGCCGATCTACTATGGAGACACGCCCTACGCGACGGATATTGAAATCCAGGTAAGCGTATACGCGGCGACCGACGACGACAAGGACGCGGCGGCCGACGATGTGGACACCTGTATGACGGGCATGCACTATGCGCGGGTATCCGTCTGGGACGACGACGGCGAGGTAAACCGCAAAAAGGAAATGCGCTACATCAAGCGCATGGCGGTGTGATCAAACGAAGGATTACCTTCACGCGCGGCGAGGGGACGTCAACAGGCGGCCCCCGCCGCGTCATAAAGAAAGGAGCAAAATATGCCTAACAAAAGTTCAATTCAGCTTAGCGTGGAGACGGCCCGCACGGTGCGGGGACAGGAGATTAAACGCCTAAAGCTGGGGGAGTTTTTAAAAGTATACGACGAGATCTATGCGCTGGCGTCAGGGGTTATCAGCGCTTTCCTGCTAAACGGCAGGGTACCGGGGGGCCAGGCGGTCGATGACATCCCTTTGCTATCGGAGCAGACAATCCACCTCGCCTGCAAGCTCATGGGTATCGACGAGGCTAAGATGAAGGGCGATCCACAGGTTGGCATCGCCGGAATCTATGAGATGCTGCATGTATGGATCGAGTTGAACGGCGTGGATCAACTCTGGGGCGGCGGCACAAAATCAAGGCGCAGGGCGTCTTCGAAACAAGACAAGTTGCCCCCGACAGAATTCTGGGTACAGCGGCTGATCATGCAGATGCAAGACCTTGGCATCAGCAAGGAGCAGTTGCTGGGGCAGTTTTACTATGACGAAATCAACGTGCTGCTCGACGAGTGGAGCATCCTGCACGGCTCGGATAGCGACTGGGAGGAAGAAGTAAGCCCGCAGGCATTCCTATCCATGTAAACGCATCGCCGGCCGCTGGGGCACAGCAAAGCGCTGTGCCCGGCGGCTTGACGGCGCCCGCGCGGAAGGATCGAAGAGATTGACCCATGGATTTGGAAATGTTATTATATAGGTAAACAGATCGCGACATGTGGCGGGAACGTGAGAGGCCGGGGCACAGAACGGATGACAAAAAGGAGGTTTTCGGGGATGGGTAAGAAACTGCTTTCGACGATGCTGGCGCTGGTGATGGCGCTGAGCATGGCGGTATGCGGCGGAGCGGAGGAGGCGAGGTTGGAGGATAAGAGCGCGGAAGGCGTGCAAGAAGCGTTATATACGCTATGGGATATTCCATGGGGAAGTACTCAAGAGGAGGTTATCCGGCTGGCTAGAGAAAATGGCAATGCACTTGCACAGCAAACCGAGTATGATTGGCTCTGCATCGACAATCCAAAGATAATGATAAGGGGCTGTTCAGTAAAAGAGATCACATTTTTTGACGATGATAATGATCGATTAAACGATATTTACATATCATGTCATAAGTATGAAAAAGGAGAAGTGTTAAGGTGTGTGTGGGATTTTGAAAGGGCCTATCAATAAATGGAAAGACGGTATGGCCCGATGAAGGACGCCAGCTTCTTGGCATATATACCACGTGAAGAACATGAGATTATATATGATTATACCCAGTTGCAAATGCCCTCTTTACTAGAGGATACTCCGAATATATCATACGGTCAAATAAGTGAGGCTTTGCAGGAATGCACGAAGATGACCTTTGCAGCGATATGGGGGAATATGTGTCTGGCAATATTCAAGAATCCATGGGGACGCATGTCCATCTATATACAGATCGTCGATCATGTTCTAGAAAGCGAAAAGCTTACTGCCCGTAGGGCGGATCTTTCGACCTGGAAGGAATATAAAGCGGAACGCTTAAAGGATAACAATCCGTAAAGGCCACAAGCCGACTAAAGATCAAGAATGGAACGGGCGCACGGAGGCATGCCGCGCGAGAAGCGCGCAGGGTTGGAACGCAGCGCCGGACGGCAAGGACTGGAGTAAGGACGGGATGTTTTCGAGGATGGGAAAGAAACTGCTTTCGATAGTGATGGCGCTGGTGATGGCGCTGGGCATGGCGGTATGCGGCGGAGCGGAGGACGCTATAGTTACAGTCCGCAGAGATCTGGACGAGATGTACACGATCTGGGGTCTGGAATGGGATATGCCGCTGGAGGAGGCGTTGCAGAAGATCGATGAAAATGGGGGCTGGGACAGGGAATATGAACAGCTGTACAAAAATAAGCTATTCCGGCCATGGGATTGCTTTTATTATAACTTGAATTCGGAGGATAAAGATAAAGAAATCATCGTTGATGTAAGGTGGAAGGATGGTGATATTCCTCCAGATCGATGGATTAGGATTGCAATCCAAGACAAAATATTAGAAAAAGATCGGAATATACAGACATTTGTTGAGGTCATAAATGCTATGTTAAAAGAGGGTATTATGATTACTGCAGGTGGCTGTGGGGGTTATGAAAACGGGAAATGGACGATACGTCCCTGGATTAGGGAAAATGGTAAACCTGACTTATCCAGCATGCATGACAACTTAATTAACGGGAAATTTGAGAGATATTGGATAACATTCGGAAATTTAGAGGTTACAGCCAATATTTTGCGAATATCATGCGAATTAGACGTTGTTTTACGTGCGAGTGGGGAAGGAATTATTGAATATCCGGAGGAATTCAATTGGACCAAAGAAGACGCACAAATCTTTAATAAGATTTAAGGCAAGAGGCCGTGCAGGCAGTCCTTGGCACAATTACTGGAAAAATGATTTGAACATAGCGGAAAAAATGGAGCTATGAAGCAAAGAAAAAATGTGATTTGCGAAATTAGGGGACTACAGTGCTCAAAAACGTGGTAAAATAGTAATATGGGAGGCTGTGGCGAGAGCGCACGGCCTTTTTTGATGCCCGGAGGCGGGCGGTAACAGAATAGGTAATAAGGAGAGCGACCCGGACGGGCGCTCTTTTTATATACAGAAAGCGAAATGAAGGGAGGTGATTAGATGCGAAGCATGAGGAAGCCAGGCGGGCGCGAAGCGCGCGCCGCGTAACCGGAGCCCAAGATCGCCCCACGCCATGAATGGACAAGCAATGATGAGAGAGCATTCAAAGAGGCGTATGGGGGGATCGTTGGGATACGGCGAAACGGCGAGGCGCGGGAGAGGCGGGAAGCGCATAAAAGGCCGGCGCACCGC
>JAEYAR010000166.1 GCA_023404715.1 Bacillota bacterium
GGGCTTTGCCCCCTTTGGATTCCCCCACAACAAAACGGCGCTATGCCACCCTGCCGGGAGCATAGCGCCGTTTGTTGTCAGCAGCCCGTTTCACGGTCTGCGTGTAGTCTCTTGTAAACTGACCTAATGCGATCAATAAACCGTACATGGGACCATAACAAAAGACAGCAACCCAGATCAAAGCGGGGAGAAGCAGGATCCACAATTGCCATGAGCGCAGCAGCTTTCGTAAAAAGGTGCGATTAAAGGCGATACGGTCCACATGGATCCCTCCTTATTGGTTTTCCGGAATTTTCATGGGAAAGATCTGCAAATTTTCTACACTTACTGTTCCGCTTTCTGCAAAGATGCCAATACAGCCTGTTTGCAGTGCGGTTGTGACAGTGCTGAAATAGATTTTTCCGTTCAGACTCACCTCAAGTTCACCGCCGACATGACGAAGTAGGAAACTTACTTTGTCCATGGAAAAGCATGCCAAGCGTTGTTGAAGTACTTGATAGTCAAACCAAGGCTGTCCACTATCCAAACAGCGATGACCATGTTTAACTAGACGAATCTGTCTGATTAACGGAAGAAATTCAAGAAAGTAGCCTGCGCCATCTTTGTCTATATGAAAGCAAAGGCCGCCACTAAGCCCCGATACGGTTAACTTACCGCTGAGCGTAAAGTCGCGCATATTGGATAGAAGCGCATAATAAATCTCTAGTCCTTCTTGAACGGTTATCTTGCTGCCATCTACCTGGGCTGACGCGTTTTGCATGAGCAGTTTCTTTGACCGATCGTCCCAAGAAATTGCCTGCATTGCGTATTGATTCCATGCGTGAGGCGAATGTAGTGATAGGCTTTCGTCTGCGGATTGCCAGACATCCAATACCGTCGGGACATACTTAATCATCTGTCCTTTAGATATCGGAAGCCCGAAGGGGCTGGGACCATCCTCACGGGCAAATGTCCAACATGCGAAGACATCGCGTCCCTGAAAACGACCCAGCCGTCCAGCGTAATGAGACCAGGAGGGCATTAGCAGTGGATCCGATGCGGGACGAAAAGGACCATGGACGGAATCGCTTACCCAATATCGCTGCGTTTGATCTTCGATGACAGAGGCAATGAGATAGTAAATTTTACCTATTTTATACAACTGTGGACATTCAAGATCATAAAATGCGTGAGGCTTAAAGAGCGGTGGACATACTTCCCAGCTTCGCATATCCATAGACTTCATGAGGCCAACGCAACCACGGCGCAGAAAAGGGCCGGTATTTGTTCTTGCACAGATTAGGCAGTAATAAACGCCGTCCTCAAAGAAAACCTTTGGATCGCGCCAGGATACATGATGAGGGTTTTGATCAAGTTGCTCGTAATAGCGCGGATCAGCAGAAATGCAACCAGGGAGCTTCTTCCAAGTCATCAGGTCGTCAGAAATAGCGGTCAGAATACGTTCGACACGCCCGCCTTCACGACGGCAAGTCGCGCCATAAAGCATAACATACCCAGCTCTGGTAGCAGTGACGCTCACTGTGCGTATCATATCGTCATCCCAATCGCCTGGATCACCGGAGCGGAGCGCCGGCGCTACAGCCTTCCAGGATAGCCCATCTTCAGATACAGCGTGAGCAACAAGATCACGATTTGGAATGACCAGATGAAACATGTGCAGTAGGCCGGCCTGTTCGATGATTTCAACATCGCCAATGTCGCTGTGATAGCTTCTGGGTCTGTACATGGAGATAACCATCCTTTTAAATGTTATCGATAACATTTTTATCGAAATAAAAAAGAAAAAATGTTAACGTCTACAATTCGGATTATAAGCAAAATGCGATTAAATGTCAAGGGGAAATCGTAAATATTTTATGGTTATTTTGACGAATGATTGCGATTTTCGATAACCTATGATAAAATGCGGTTATCGATTACATTGAGAGGGAAGAATGAAATGGCTACGAGTAAAGATGTGGCGCAACGGGCGGGCGTTTCCACGGCGACGGTAACACGGGCCTTTGATAGCAGAAGCACTATTCGAGAGTCAACGCGTGAGCGCATTTTGCAGGTCGCACGCGAAATGCAATATACCCCCAATCTGGCCGCGCGAAGCCTAAAGCAGCAAAGAACACATACGATAGGCATTACGCTAAAGGATGCGGATAATCCCTTTTATATGCAGGTGGCAAAACGTCTGGAACAGCGACTTTTAGCTCAAAATTATCGTGCGCTGCTGTCGTTTGCAGATTCTAACACCTTAGATGAGTCGAAATGCCTTGAAGTGATGTTTGGATCTCGCGTTGATGGCGTCATCTTCTCGCCTGAGACTACGACATGCGCATCGCTGGTAACGGCGATGCAGGCCCAGAACATCCGTTTTTTGCAGATTTTTAAACATGCTTTTTCTGATCTGGATGCATTGTGTATTGAAAACGAACAGGGTATGTTCATGGCAACACAGTATCTTCTCGACTTAGGACATCGGCGCATTTTGTTCATTAGCGATGGCTATGATGACCGCGTAGAGGGATTCTGGCGTGCGATAGATGAACGTAGATTATCACGAAAGTCCTGCTCAGAGCTTGCGATAGGGAGAGACGATGCAGAAGGAACCGCACGCCTACGTGCTGAGATGGATCGTGCTCGTCCAACGGCAATGATTTGCGTCGCCAATCGTGCCAGTACGGTAGCATTTCGTCTATTGTGGGATATGGGGCTACACATTCCTGAGGATATGAGCTTAATTATTAACGATGATTTGCAGTGGTGCCAGATGTTGGGGATCACGGCAATTGCACATCCGTATGACGAGATAGCGCAGTGTGCCGTCGGACTGTTACTAAAAAGGCTGCAAGATCCCCTTGACATGCAGGCAGCGCAGACAACATGGATTAAGCCATTGCTAATCAGGAGAAAGTCGGTACGGCGGATTATAGCGGACGAATAAAACAGGCAGGCAGGCTACAAGTTGCTATGCAACGTAGTCTGCCTGCCTGTTTATTCGTACTTCCCGTTTTCAAGCGCGCGCTTGAGGAACTGGCCGGTGTAGCTTTTCTTGCACTTGGCGACCTGCTCGGGCGTGCCGGTGACGACGATCTGCCCGCCGCGATCGCCGCCCTCCGGGCCCAGATCAATCACGTAATCGCAGGCCTTGATGACGTCCAGATTATGCTCGATGACGAGCACGGTATTGCCTGCGTCCGCCAGACGGGAGAGCACCTGCACAAGCCGGTCGCAGTCGGCCATGTGCAGGCCGGTCGTGGGCTCGTCGAGCACATAGAGCGTCTTACCCGTGGAGGCGCGGGATAGCTCCGTCGCCAGCTTGATGCGCTGCGCCTCGCCGCCGGAGAGCGTGGTGGACGGCTGCCCCAGCTTGATGTAGCCCAGGCCCACGTCGTAGAGCGTCTGCAGCTTGCGCAGGATCTTCTGGTGGTTTTCAAAGTAACCCAGCGCTTCCTCGACGGTCATTTCGAGCACGTCGTAAATATTTTTCCCTTTATAGGTCACCTCAAGCGTCTCGCGGTTATAGCGCTTGCCTTTGCAGACCTCGCAGGGCACGTATAGATCCGCCAGGAAGCTCATGTCGATCTTGATGATGCCGTCGCCGGAGCAGGCCTCGCAACGCCCGCCCTTGACGTTAAAGGAGAAGCGGTTTTCCTTATAGCCGCGCTCCTTGGCGTCGGGCGTCTGTGCAAAGACCTTACGGATGAGGTCGAAGAGCCCCGTGTACGTAGCGGGGTTAGAGCGCGGCGTGCGGCCGATGGGCGATTGGTCGATGTCGATGACCTTGTCCAGAATGGGCTTACCTTCCGGGGGAAAGAGGCCTTCGATGGCGTCGTGATCGCCCGGACGGGTCTTTGCGCGGTTGAGATCGTGCGCGAGGGACTTATAGACGATCTCGTTGACGAGCGAGGATTTGCCGCTGCCGGATACGCCCGTCACCACGCACATGACGCCCAGCGGGATCTCTACGTCGATATCCTTGAGGTTGTGCGCCCGCGCGCCGCGCACGGTAATAAAGCCCGACGGCGCGCGCCGTTTTTTAGGGATGGGAATGTAACGCTTACCGGAGAGGTACAGACCGGTGATGGATTCGGGGTTTGCCTTGATCTCCTCGACCGTGCCCTGGGCGATCAGCTGGCCGCCGTGCGCGCCCGCTCCGGGACCGATGTCCACGATCTCATCCGCCGCGTACATGGTGTCTTCGTCGTGCTCGACGACGACGAGCGTGTTGCCCAGGTCGCGCAGGTTCTTGAGCGTAGCGAGCAGGCGGTCGTTGTCGCGCTGATGCAGGCCGATGGAGGGCTCGTCCAGGATGTAGAGGACGCCCACCAGGCTGGAGCCGATCTGTGTCGCCAGGCGGATGCGCTGCGCCTCGCCGCCGGAGAGCGTACAGGCGGAACGCGAGAGCGTCAGGTACTCGAGCCCGACATCCGCCAGGAAGCCCAGGCGCGAGCCGATCTCCTTGAGCACCTGCTGCGCGATCATCCGCTCCTTTTCGGAGAGCTCCAGGGCTTCAAAGAAGCGCTTTGCCTGCAGGACCGACATTTCGGAAATGAGCGCGATGTTCTTGCCCCCGATCGTGACGGCCAGCGCTTCGCGCTTGAGGCGCTTGCCCTTGCAGGTGGGGCACGGCGTCTCGGTCATAAGCTCTTCATAGGCTTCCTTGGCGCCGTCGCTGCTCGTCTCGCGGTAGCGCCGCTCGAGGGTGGTGATAATGCCCTCGAAGGGCGCCATGAAGCTGCCGCTGCCCTGCGCGCGGCTATACTCGATTTTGATCTTTTCGCCCTTGGTGCCGTAGAGCAGGATGTCGATGATATCCGCCGGAAGGTCCCGCAGCGGCGTCTCCAGCGAGAAGCCATAGTGTTTGGAGAGCGCCCCGAAGAACATGTTCGCCTGTGAGGAGGGATCGTTCGTGGCCCAGCCGACGGCCTGAATGGGGTTCTCGCTCAGGCTCTTGGACCAATCGGGGATCACGAGCTGGGGGTCGACCTTCATGAGCGATCCCAGGCCCGTGCAGGTGGGGCATGCGCCAAAGGGGCTGTTGAAGGAGAAAAGCCTGGGCGCAAGCTCCTCGATGCTGACGTTACAATCCGCGCAGGCGTAGTTTTGAGAGAAGAGCAGCTCGCGCTCGCCCGGGCCGATGTCCACCACCGCAAGGCCCCCGGACTGCTGCAGCGCGGTTTCCAACGAATCGGTCAGTCGGGAGGACATGCCTTCCTTGACGGAGATGCGGTCCACAACGACCTCGATCGTATGCTTCTTTTGCTTGGTGAGCTGCGGCACGTCGCCCACGTCGTACGTCTCGCCGTCTACGCGCACGCGGACGAAGCCCTGCTTGGCGATATCCTCGAAGAGCTTTTGATATTCGCCCTTGCGCCCGCGCACGAGCGGGGAGAGGATCTGGATGCGCGTGCGCTCGGGCAGCGCCTCGATTTGATCGACCATTTGGTCGACCGTCTGCTGCTTGATAATCTTGCCGCAGACCGGACAGTGCGGGATGCCGATGCGCGCGTAGAGCAGGCGCAGGTAGTCGTGGATCTCGGTGACCGTGCCGACGGTGGAACGCGGGTTGCGGCTGGTCGTCTTCTGATCGATCGAGATCGCGGGGGAGAGGCCGTCGATGTAGTCGACGTCGGGCTTTTCCATCTGGCCCAGGAACATGCGGGCGTAGGAGGAAAGGGATTCGACGTAGCGGCGCTGGCCCTCGGCGTAGAGCGTATCGAACGCGAGGGAAGACTTGCCGCTGCCGGAAAGGCCCGTAAAGACCACCAGCTTGTCGCGCGGGATGGTCAGGTCGATATTTTGCAGGTTGTGCTCGCGGGCGCCCTTGATGATGATATGGTCTTGCACGGAAGAACCTCCACACATAATTCGATGATGGGGTCATTATAGCACAATTTTAAAATGAGAACAAGTGTTTTTATCAAACTCTTAACGCACGTACGCTGCCGCGCAAGTTGAGCTGAGGCGAATAGATTGTCTTTACGCGGCGGCCCAGGGTATCGGCTATGCGTTTGAGCAGCGTATCGGCCGCCGCGCGCCCCATGATCTGCGGTTCGCAGCTGACGGTGGTGAGGTTCAGGCCATCCTCCGACACCAGGGGGGAGTCGTCGAAGCAGATGATGCTGATCTCTTCAGGGATGCGTTTCCCTAGCTTAAGCAGCTGATGCACCGCGCCTGCGGCCATATAGTTGTTGCCAATATAGGCAGCCGTATACGCATGCTCCGAAAGCCAGAAGGCAAACTGTTTCCCGCACTCGCGGGACAGGTCGCCAAACACGACATCCTCTTGCGAAAAGGGCACGTCGTTGTCGTACATGGCTTCGGAAAAGCCGCGCAACCGGTCTTCCGGTGCGGCGGAATTGCGCGGTCCGGCCAGATGCGCGATTTTTCTGTGCCCGTTTTCGAGCAGATGCTGCGCGGCCAGATAGCCGCCGCGGTAATTATCGATGCGCACGACGTCCAGGTCGAGCGAGCGGATGTAGCGATTAACGAGCACGACAGGGATTCGCGCGGTCTGCAAAAAGGAAACCAGCTCCCTCGTCTCGACGGCCGTAATCATGATGATGCCTGCATAGCCGTTCTCCTCCGCAGTCGTGATACAGTTCATTTCTCGTTCGGAATCAAAACGGCTGAGGCAAAGCGACATGAAGTAACCGTTCTCTTCGAGGACGTCGTAAAGGCCGATGACGATGTTAGCAAAAAATTCTTTGGCGATATCACCGACCACGACGAGCACCATTTTTGATATCAGGCCCTTGCCCAAAAAGAGCGCGTCGCTGTTGCTGATCCCCAGCTCTTGCATAGCGTTGCGTATGCGCTGCATCGTCTCCGGGCGTACCTTAGCGCTGTGTGTCAACGCCCTGGAGACGGTGGCGAAGGATACCCCCGCTCTTTCAGCGATCAATTTTTGCTTCAAGCTGACCCCTCCTATACATCCTTTTCTGCATTATAAAACGTCATTTTCAAACGCGCAAATTGTTTTCATGAAAATTTTGAAATTGATGAAATTGGATTGAGACGAAGCCGGCAAAAAATTATAATGAACTCGCCGCTAATTGGAAAAGCGGGGCTTATGAAAATGAATCGTAAGGGAGGCGATGGATATGGATTATGCTATCGGAAATCGCAGAGAGCTGTTCGTCGACGACGCATTGTTGGACATCGGACGGACGAGCGCGCGAGAGACGCTGCATCGTCCGCACAGACGCGAATGCGTGATGACGAACGACGCGCCGTGGGAGGCCGACGGGTGGGTGTATTACACCGTACTGCAGGACGACGAAATATTCCGAATGTACTACCTGTGCATGCCGATGTACAACCGTGCGCACACGCGGCATGATCCGCCGTTTCATCATATCTGCTATGCGCAAAGCATGGACGGCATTCATTGGGAAAAGCCGGATTTGGGGATCTGCTCTTACAATGGAGATGTGCATAACAACATCGTCGCCATCACGGACACGATGGACGCCTTCCATGTTTTCCTCGACCGCAGCCCCTCTTGCCGGGCGGAGGAACGTTATAAGGCCGTGTATACCCGCCCTGGCCACGAGCTGTGGTGCATGACTAGCGCCGACGGCATTCACTTTCGGGCGGGATGGCTGCTGGCCGGCAGGGGGAGCTTCGATTCCCACAATACGGCGTTCTGGGACGAGCGCATCGGCCGGTACGTATGCTATGCGCGCGATTTCCATAAGGGGGCGGAGGGAGCGCCGGTTCGCGATATCAGGCGGATGGAGTCTGCGGACTTTCGGATTTGGTCCAGGCCCGAGCGCATCACGTACGGCGACTCCCCATACGACTTTCAGATGTATACAAACGGCATTCAGCCGTACTTTCGCGCGCCGCACCTGTACGTCGCCTTCCCTGCGCGCTATGTGGAGCGCAAGGCGTGGAGCCCCAACTATGACCGGCTTTGCGGTGCGGCGCATCGCAGATGGCGGATGCAGTTCCATCCGCGCTACGGCCTGGCGGTCACGGACGGGCTGTTCATGTCCTCGCGGGATGGCCGGGATTTCCGGCGCTGGAATGAGGCGTTCCTGCGTCCGGGTCCGGAGAGCGAGAAGCGTTGGGTGTACGGCGATGGGTATGCGGCGTACGGTCTGCTGGCAACCTCCGGCCAATGCCCGGGCGAGGACCGGGAGATTTCGCTGTTCGCCAGCGCCAACGATTGGTCGGACACGCCTGTGCAGCTATACCGCTATACGCTGCGGATGGACGGGTTTGTCAGCCGCGGCGCGCTTTACGAGGGCGGCGAAGTCGTCACAAAGCCGTTGACGTTTGCAGGCGACCGTCTTTTCGTAAACCTGGCGACGTCGGCGGCGGGCTGCGTGCGCGTTTATCTGGAGGACGAGCGCGGGAATCCGCTCGAGGGCTACGACAGCGGTGCGCTTTTTGGCGATGCGGTCGACCGGCCTGTCGATTTTGAAAGGCCCGTCGCCGCGCTGCAGGGTAGACCGGTAAAGCTGCGCTTTGTCCTGCGGGATGCGGAGATTTACGCCTTTCAATTCGGATACGAGAAGGAGCGGGACAGATGAAAAACAGGTTTCGAGAGGCGCTCTCTTCCAAAGGACGGCTGCTGGGCACGCACGTGAATCTCACCGACTATCGCGTATGCGAGATGGTCGGCGCGGTGGGGTTCGATTATCTGTGGATCGATATGGAGCATATCTCCACGAGCTTTCGCGAGATGGAGATGCATCTGATCGCCGCGAAGGCGGCGGGCACGCCCAGCATGGTCCGGGTGACGTGGAACGACATCCCCCATATCAAGCGCGTGCTGGAGGCGGGGCCGGACGCCATCGTCGTCCCGATGGTCAACAGCGTGGAAGATGCCCGGCGCGCAGTCGACACATGCATCTATCCGCCGGAGGGCAAGCGGGGCTTTGGGCCCTGCCGGGCGGTGCGCTACGGGCTGGACAGCGTGCAGGAATACATCGACCACGGCAGCAAGGCGATGTGCCGCTTCTTGCAGGTCGAGACGATAGACGCCGTGAACGCGATGGACGAGGTCTGCAAGATCCCCTATGTAGACGGATTCGTGATCGGCCCGATGGACCTGAGCGGCTCCGTGGGCGAGCTGGGCCACGCGATGCAGGGCGTGCGGACGAACCAATTGATCGATCTGGCCGTTCAAAAGGCGCACGATGCGGGCCTGCCCATCGGCCTTTCCACCGGCGCGGACGACGCTTTGGAGCTTGAACACTGGATCAGCAAGGGGGTCGACTTTATTTCCGCGAGCACGGATATGTGGAGTATCCTGAAGGGCGCGCGCGACCTCCTGGCACTCATGCAGGACGTGTCCGGCCGGTATCCGCGCTGCGGAGGAGGGCAAAGCGCATGATCGCCGCGCAAAAAAAGAAGAAGGGTACGGCGATGCGAAAGCTGGGACGGGATGTCGCGCGGGACCGTCAGCTTTACCTTCTCATCCTGCCGGCGGTTTTGATCGTGTTCTTCTTTCACTACGTGCCGATCTATGGCCTGCAAATCGCATTTCGGGATTTCAAGCCCTCGCGCGGCATCTGGGGCAGCGCTTGGGTAGGTCTCAAGTACTTTGAGCGCTTCGTCCAATCGCCCAACATGTGGGTCTATGTGCGCAATACGCTCAGCCTGTCCATTTGGGGCGTTGGGATCGCCTTCCCTCTCAAGGTATTTCTGGCGCTTGTGCTCAATGAAATCGGCGCGCCGCGCTATAAGAAATTTGTGCAGACCGTGACGTACGCGCCATACTTTATCTCCGTGACCGTGCTCGTCAGCATGGTGAACCTGCTGCTCAACAAAGAGGTCGGGGTACTGACGGCCTTCTTTCAAGCGATGGGTTTTCAAGCCGAAGATTGGCTGACGCGCCCGCAATCCTTCCAATGGGTGTACGTCGTCTCCGGCATGTGGCAGCAGACGGGCTGGGGGGCCGTGATCTTTCTGGCCGCGCTCTCAGGCGTGGATCAGCAGCTGCACGAGGCGGCGATGATCGACGGCGCGACGCGCGCTCAACGCATTTGGCATGTAAACCTGCCGTGCATATTGCCGACGGTGACGATCCTGTTCATCCTGCAAATGGGCGGGTTGATGAGCGTCGGCCATGAAAAGGCGCTGCTGATGCAAAACCCGCTGAACCTGGAGGCCAGCGAACTGATATCCACCTATGTCTACAAGGTCGGCCTGCAAAAGGCGCAGTACAGCTTTTCGGCGGCGGTAGGCATGCTCAACTCGGCGGTCAACGTCATGCTGATGCTGACGATGAACTGGATCGTCAAGAAGATGGGGCAGGTGAGCGCGCTGTGAGCGGATTGTTTTCTAAAAAACGCCTGGCCAGCCGGGACGATTGGATCGTCGATTCCGTCGTGCTGCTGCTGACGCTCGCCGCGCTGGCCGTCGTGCTTTATCCGTTGGTCTTCGTGCTTTCCTCCTCGGTAAGCGATCCGGTGCGCGTCGTGCGCGGGGAGGTCAGGCTGCTTCCCGTGGGCTTTACGCTGGAGGGCTACGGCCGTATATTGCGGTACGCTCCCGTTTGGCGCGGCTATCTCAACACGATTGTTTACACGATCGGCAGCGTCGCCGTGACGCTGATCACCACGATACCCGCGGCCTACGTGCTTTCGCGCAGGGAGCTGCGCGGGCGCGGCATCCTGACCGCGTATTTTGCCTTCACGATGTTCTTTAACGCGGGCCTGGTGCCCACCTATCTGGCGGTTCAAAGCTATGGCATGCTCAATACAAGCTGGCCGTTGATCCTCGAGGGGGCGGTCACGATGACCAACCTGATCGTCGTGCGCACGTATTTTACAACATCGGTGCCCAAGGACCTTTCGGAGGCGGCCTTCATAGACGGGTGCAGCAACATCAAGCTGTTTCTCCAGATCATGCTGCCGCTGGCGAAGCCGGTGATCGCGGTGATCGCGCTGTATGCGGCGGTCGCGCAGTGGAACAGTTACTTCAATCCGCTGATCTATCTCTCTGATTCGGCGAAATACCCGTTGCAGGTGCACCTGCGGAACATCCTGATCATGGGCGAGACGACGGATTTCATGGGCGCCGACCCGGAGGAGTTGGCGGATATGGTGCGCCTGCGGCAGCTCCGCGAATCGATGAAGTACGGCCTGATCGTCGTATCTGCGCTGCCGATGCTGTGCGTGTACCCATTCCTGCAGCGCTTCTTTATGAAAGGAATCATGATGGGCTCCATCAAGGGATGATGTGAGACGGGATTGGAAAGGAGGTCGTTTAACCCCACGAGACGCTCGATACAAGACGACGAATAGAAAGGAGATCAATAAGATGAAACGGTTTCTGGCGGTGCTTCTCACCCTTCTGCTCGGCCTAAGCGCGCCTTGCGCCCTGGCAGAAGAAAATCTGTCCGAATACAGCAGGCAGATCGATCTCACGGTCGATTATCCCGTGTTCTGGCAAAAGGACATATCCTTCCCGCTCGTAGAGGCGCCGATGACGGTGAGCGTCCTTTTCCCGCGCACCGCGAGCCACGCGGAGGATTTTGCCGACATCTGGTGGACGAAGTATGTATCCAATTTGACGGGCATTACGTTTGATTTCAAGTTGGTAGAGGAGAGCGTCTGGGAGGAACGTAAAAACCTGGCGTTCATATCGGGCGATTACCCGGAGGTCTTCTTCAAGGGGATTACGACGGCGGACGAGCTCTCCTATGGCTATGAGGGAAAGCTGCTCGACCTCCGGCCGTTGATTCAGCAGTATGCGCCCAACATTTGTGCGCTCTACGAGGCGTTTCCGGACGTCGTGAAGGGCACGATGCACGAAAACGGCGCGATCTACGTGCTGCCGATGATCTCCTACGCCCCGCGCAGCTCGAACCCGACCTGTATCACCATCAATCAAAATTGGCTTAAGGCCGTCGGCAAGGAGATTCCCACGACGACGGAGGCGCTCTATGAGGTGCTGAAGGCGTTCAAAGCGGGCGACCCCAACGGCAACGGCGAAGCGGACGAAATGCCCACGACGCTGATGGCTACGAAGACAAACGGAGAGCCGGGCAACGATTACCTGCTGTACGCCTTCGGGTTTACGGATATGACCGACGACATCATCGACGGACGCTACGCTTTCGTTCCCGCGCAGGATCAATACCGCGCCTACGTGGCGTTCATGCACCGGCTCTACGCCGAGGGTTTGCTGGACGGCGCCTATTTCACACAGGACGCCACCGAGATGGAGGCCAAGCTGTCCGCGGAGCGGGTCGGCGTAACGACGACCAACCTCACGCCGCTGCTTCAAAATTACCGCGATTACATCGCCGTCCCGGCCCTGACAAGTCCGGAGAATGGCGATGCGGTTTGGCCGATGACGAGCATCAACTACCAGCGCAACGTGGCCTGTATGGCGCTGACGGATAAGTGCTCAGAAGAGACAGCCATCGCGATGATCCGTTTTGCGAACTATTTGACGACCACGGAAGCTTCCCTGGCCGTGCGCCTCGGCCCGTCGCAGGAAGAAAGCGAAGACGGCTTTGGTTATACGTACGATTCCATAAAGGATAAGCACGCTTACGGCGCTACGCGCAAATTCCCGGACGAATACGCCAGCTATTACAGCTACCGCATGAGCAAGACGCCCATGAATCTGCCTGCCTACATCAACCCGCTGGTCGACGACGTCGTGGTCGGCAGCGACGACAAGAACAACTGGCAGACGTCGCTTTGGACGCAGGCCGGGATTTATGCCGTCAGCCGCCCGGTATTCGACCTGCAATGCACGTTTACCGAGGAGGAGCAGACCGACCTCGCGTATTATCAGGACCTGATTTCCTATGCCACGGCCAGCCGCGCGAAGTTTATCACGGGCGAGCTGGAGCTGAACGACGAGAATTGGAGCGCTTACCTGAAACAGCTCGAATCCTACGGCCTGAGCGACTATAGCGCGATGTGCCAGGCGGCGTATGAGCGTTATCTGGCGCTGCCCGATACGATTGAGTAGAAACCCCGCGGATGCGCATCAAAGCGCACTCAAAAATCGCCCTGCCGCCGATATATCTGTCGGTGGCGGGGCGATTGGCTTTGGGCGTTAGCGGCCGCGCCTGCGCGCGCGCTGACGGCTCTTCGCTTGGTCCTTTTGTACGGGCACAGCCTCGCCGCGCAGGTCGAACAGCCTGTCGCGCAGTTTGGCGGCGAGCTCGAAGTCGAGGTTGGCCGCGGCCTGCAGCATCTGCTCCTCGATGTGCTCCTCCATACGGCGCTGCTCCTCATCGGTGAGCGGCTGCTCGCGCAGCCGTCCTTTCTTCTTTTCGCCGGGGGCATGCCCGATTTCGAGCAGCTCGCGCACCGCCTTGCTGACGGATTGCGGCGTGATGCCGTGCGCCTCGTTGAATGCCATCTGCAATTGACGGCGGCGATTGGTCTCAAAGATGGCCGCGTTCATGCTGTCGGTCATGACGTCCGCGTACATGATGACGCGTCCGTCGACATTTCTGGCCGCGCGTCCGACGGTCTGCACGAGAGAGACCTCCGAGCGCAGAAAACCCTCCTTGTCGGCATCCAGGATGGCGACGAGCGCGACCTCCGGGATATCCAGGCCCTCGCGCAGCAGGTTGATGCCCACCAGCACGTCGAACTCGCCCAACCGCAGGGCGCGCAGGATCTCCTGGCGCTCCATGGTTTGGATGTCGGAGTGCAGGTAGCGCACGCGCACCCCCATCTCCTGCAGATAGCTGGTCAAGCTCTCGGCCATCTTCTTGGTCAGCGTCGTCACCAGCGTGCGAAAGCCTTTTTCCGTCACGAGGCGGACCTCGGAGAGCAGGTCGTCCACCTGCCCCTGCGCGGGGCGCACGATGATCTGCGGATCGAGCAGGCCGGTCGGACGGATGATCTGCTCCACCACCTGCGATGCGCGCCCCAGCTCGTACTGCGAGGGCGTCGCGCTGACAAAGACGGTCTGGCCGATGCGCGCCTCGAACTCGGAGAACTGCAGCGGGCGGTTATCGAACGCGGAGGGCAGCCGGAAGCCGTACTCCACCAGGCTCGTCTTGCGCGCGCGGTCGCCGTTGAACATCGCGCGGATCTGCGGGATCGTGACGTGCGACTCATCGATGAAGCAGATAAAGCCCTTCGGGAAGTAGTCGAGCAGCGTATAGGGCGCGTCGCCAGGCTTTCGTCCGTCGAAGTAGCGCGAATAGTTCTCGATGCCGGTGCACATGCCGATCTCGCGCAGCATTTCGATGTCGTAATTCGTGCGTTGGGAGAGACGCTGCGCCTCGAGCAGACGGTCGTCGTCCTTCAGCTCTTTGATGCGCGCAGCGAGGTCCTGCTCGATGTTTTCGATCGCGCGGTCGATGGCGTCGCGCGGGGTGGCATAGTGCGTGGCGGGGAAGACCACCGCATGCTCGAGCACCATCTCCACGTGCCCGCTGACGACGTCCACCTGCGAGATGCGGTCAATCTCGTCGCCGAAAAACTCCACTCGAATGGCTTTATCGTTGCTATTTGCGGGGATGATCTCCACAACGTCGCCGCGAACGCGGAAAGTTCCACGGTCAAACTCCATATCGTTGCGCGTGTATTGGATATCTACGAGGCTGCGGAGCAGGCCTTCGCGCGTCATCTCCATGCCCGGACGCAAGGAAACCATCATGCCCTCATACTCGCTGGGATCGCCCATGGAGTAAATACACGAAACCGAGGCGACGACGATGACGTCATTGCGCTCGCGCAGCGCGGCCGTCGCGCTGTGGCGCAGGCGCTCGATTTCGTCGTTGATGGAGGAATCTTTTTCGATATAGGTGTCGGTGGAGGCGATGTACGCCTCCGGCTGATAGTAATCGTAATAAGAGACGAAATACTCCACCGCGCTGTCGGGAAAGAACTCGCGAAACTCCGCGCAAAGCTGCGCGGCGAGCGTCTTGTTATGCGCGATGACGAGCGTAGGGCGCTGCACGCGCTCGATGACGGACGCCATGGTAAACGTCTTGCCCGAGCCGGTTACGCCTAAAAGCACCTGACCTTGATCGCCGGATTCGAGGCCGCGCGCGAGGGCCTCGATGGCCTGCGGCTGATCCCCCTGGGGCTTAAAGGGGGACTTGAGTACGAAGCGTCCGTCCATGTATTCAACTCCTCTGCGGCGAAAACCGCCGTTTGTATCCGAGCGTTTATTATACCACACATGAAGATAAATTAGAACGCTCGTTCGCGAAAAAAGGTGAAAAAAATAGCCTTTAACATATTCCAATTATGGCGCCGACTGCCAAATGTTAGATATAGAAAAACGAAGGCCGCAAGAGGCGCTTGTCCCATCCGCAGCGATCTGATATAATAGGGTAAAACATCCCTGAAGGAGATACAAAGCGATGCGGAATTTGCCTCCCCTGATCGCCGTGGTCGGCACAAACGCCTCCGGCAAGAGCGGTCTTAGCGTCGAGCTCGCCCGGCGCTATAGCGGAGAGATCGTCTCCGCCGACTCGAGGCAGGTGTTTAAAGGGCTCGATTTGGGGAGCGGCAAGATTACGGCGGAGGAGATGCAGGGTGTCCCGCACCATCTGCTGGATATCTGCGAGCCGGGGGAATTTTTTTCCATGGCCGACTTTCAGCGCCGGGCATATACGGCGATCGAGCAGATCCGCGCGCGCGGCAATCTGCCTTTCATCGTCGGCGGTACCGGGCTTTACGTCGATTCCGTAGCCGACGGCTACGTGCTTTCCGACTGCCCGCCGGACCTTGCCTATCGCGCGGAGCTCGAAAAGCTGGAGACGCCGGCGCTTTACGCGATGCTGGCGGGGCAGGCGCCGGATACGCAGGTGGATCCCTGCAATCGCAACCGGGTCATGCGCGCGCTAGAGCGGTTGAAGGCGGGCGATTATCACGAAGGACGCAGGCAGCCGCGCTATGATGTGCTGCGCCTGGGCGTCACATGGGACCGCGATGCGCTTGCGCGACGGATCGATGAGCGGCTCGCGCGCAGGTTGGAGGAGGGCATGATCGGCGAGGTACGCGGCCTGCTGGAGGCGGGCG
This sequence comes from Bacillota bacterium, assembly GCA_023404715.1. Lineage (GTDB taxonomy): Bacteria > Bacillota > Clostridia > Christensenellales > Aristaeellaceae > Beduinella. Next base: position 15,960 of record JAEYAR010000166.1, read on the forward strand.
TCAGCGCGGAGTTTTTGCTGGGGCTGGGCCTCGAATACCGCACCATCTGCCAGTACCTTCTGGGCGAGATCGCCACGCAGGCGGAGATGACGGAGCAGCTGTCGGCTGCGATCAAGAAATTTGCCAAGCGGCAGATGACGTGGTTTCGGCGCAATCCGGATATCGTTTGGCTGGATATGACGGGCGATCCGCTTGCGCAGGCGTGCGCGGCGGTGGAGGGGTTTTTGGCGAAAAACCGCCATGAATGAGGCTAGCAGGGGGATCTCACAAGGGTCGAATGTGAGATCCCCCTGCCTTATACTTTTGTAATTTCTTAGAGTGTTTAAAGAGCGCTTGACAACTCGTGTGCACGAGATGTATAATTATCTTGTGCATACGAGTTGGGAGGTGAAAATGCTATCGCACGAAAAAAACCGGGGCCTCATCCGGAAAAGCCTTTGGATATTTCGATTAAACTCAGGATCGATAAAGAGACAGAAGAAAAAATAAAATTTTGTATGGAAAGACTTAACACGACACGTTCTGATGTTTTAAGAAAAGGCGTCCATGGGCTGTATGAAAAGCTCCAAGAAAAGTAAAAGGAAGCGGTTCCCTCTCGCTAAAGCAGAAACCACTTCCTACCCCGACGATTGCCAAATAAAGGAAAAGCTTGGTCAAATGGACAGAGATTGCGAGTTCATGCTAACAAAGGATGAAAAACCTTTTGTTGAAGAGTGCTTTGAGTTGCTTATGGACGCGAATTCGAAAGAGGAGGAATATGTGTATCACTGTGGCCTGTTGGACTGCGTAATGCTACTCAAATGGTTGGGCGTATTGGCATAATCGACCGGCCTAGCATCGGTTCTTGCATAGCATCTTCCAAACATCGTTTTCACTTATATAACGCGCCGGCAGGAGCAAGTCGCTCCTGCCGGTCACTTTTTTGAGCATCCATTCTATCGCTTGACGATCTGGTAATACGTTCTTGCGGTCAGGCGGAAGACGACCGCGTATACGAGGCTGAAGCATAGGCTGGCGATCAGCGCGCATAGGAACGTCAGCTTGAGGTTTTGCAGGGCGAATGCCTGCATCGCATGGGCGAGCATGGGGGTGGCGAACGCCGTGTGCACGAGCGCGAGGATCAGCGGCAGGAAGAACACGAGCAGGACTTGCTTGTTGATCGTGCGCTTCACCTCCCGGTCATCCATGCCGACCTTTTGCAGGATGACGAAGCGCTCGCGGTCCTCGTAGCCCTCGGATACCTGCTTGAAGTAGATAATGAGGACGGTGTTCACGAGGAAGAGCAGGGCGAAGAACGCGCCCAGGAAGATCAGTCCGCCGAAGAGCGCGTAGCCGTCCATGCGATCAGAATAGATATCGCCGAAGCCGTGCGAGATGCCCCCCTCATCCATGGAAAGCTCCTTCATGAGCGCGCTGTGCGTATCTTGCAGGTGGTCAGCAAAGGCAAGACAGGCGTCCGCCGGGCCCGAGAGATTCATAGACAGGTTGGCGCGGTTTTGTCTGCGCTCCGGGATACCCAGCAGACGGGCGAGCTTTGTCATATCCTCCTGAGCGGGGGCCACGATGTACAGCGTGTCCGTGCCCGCGCCCAGATCGCGCTGTAGGGCGTCAAACGTGCGCGCTTCTCGCATAACGGCGAGCTCCGGCCATCCAAGGCCCACCGGCGTATAGCCGGCAAGCGCATCCCGTTCGATCTGAAGCGGCCGCTTGTAGACGATGCCAACCTCGCCCGCGGCCAGATCCAACGCCTCGCCCGTAAGGATCGTGTAAGCGTCGGACGCGAGGAGAATGACGTCGGTGAGCGTGTAGAGATCCAGCCCTTGCGGGTTTACCCCAAAGTTTACGCGCCCATCCTCCGCGATGGCGCACGCGCCGCTGCCCATCGAGCGGTAGAGCAGCGCGTCGTCGATCGTCACGCCGTATGCTTCGCTGGACGCGCGCGCTTCATCCCGCAGGGCCGCGAGGGCATCGTAGACGGCGCCGCCGTCGCTCTCGCGGTAGGCATAGGCGGAGACGTCGAATGGATTTCGGCGACGCGCGATGTCCTCCTGGCCGAAGTAAAGGCCGCAACAGGCGGTCACGGTGACGAGCACCATCGTAGAGAGGATGCAGATGTTGGCGAGGCCCGCCGCGTTTTGTTTCAAACGGTATTTGAGGGATGAAATTGCGATGAAAGGGCCGGGCCGGTAGTAAAAACCGCGACAGCGGGAGAGCAGGTTCAGCGCGAAAGCGCTGCCGGAGGTGAAGAGCAAATAGGTCGCGATGATCACAAGCAGTACGGACGGCCAGAAGAGCAGCATCGCATTCACCGGGCTTTCAGACAGCAGGGCGCAGGCATAGGAGAAGCCCAGGAGGACGACACCTATCACGGCCATCAGCGGTGTGAAGCGCGCGCGGCGCTCGCCCTTTTGCGCGCCGTGCAGCAGGTCGATGGGGTTGGCGCGGTAAACCTGCAGGAGGTTATAGGCCGTCGTGGCGGCGAAGACGACTACGAAGATGCCGCAGGTCGCGGCGAGCGCATCCGGCTCGAGCACAAACGTGCTGCCGGCGGCCACGCGCAAAACGCGCATGAGCGTCTCGAAACATAGCCGCCCGAACGCGCAGCCGATGGCGAGCCCTAGGGCCAGCGAAGCTGCGTTAAGGTAAAGGCTCTCCAGCGCGATGATGCGCGCGATATGACGCTTTTCCAGGCCCAGCACGCCGTATAGTCCAAACTCCTTTTTGCGGCGCTTGATGAGAAAGCTGTTGATGTAAAACATATAGCCGACGATGAACAGCGTCATCAGGTATTGGCCGATCATGAGCAGGCTTTGCGTGGTGGCGCCATGGCTCATGTTCTGAATGCTCTTGGCGAGCAGCAGATTGGTGATGATAAAGTACATCGCAGCCATCAATGACGCGGCCACGAAGTACGGGAAGATCATCCGGCGGCTACGGGAGAGGTTGGCGAGGGCGAGCCGGGGCGTATAGCACTTAGCCAATGTCCACACCCCCGTCGGATAACACGGTAAGCGAGGAGACGATCTTATCAAAGAACGCCCGCCGGTCGCCGAGGACGCCGTCCTGTTCGCCGCGATAGATCTGTGAGAAGAGGCTTCCATCGCGGATAAAGAGCACGCGCGAGGCGTAGCTGGCGGCCATCGCGCTATGGGTGACCATGAGGATCGTCTGCCCGGCCCGATGGAAGCCTGCGAAGGTTTCCAACAGGTTTTGCGACGCCCGGGAGTCCAGCGCGCCGGTCGGCTCGTCGGCCAGCAACAGCTGCGGGCCGGTGATGACCGCGCGCGCGACGGCGGCACGCTGCTTTTCGCCGCCGGAGACCTCGTAAGGGTATTTATCCAGCAGCTTTAGCAGACCCAGCGTCTTGGCCAGCGGCGCTAGGCGCTTTTCCATCTCGGAGAGCGGGGTGGAGGAGAGCACCAGCGGCAGCAGGATGTTGTCGCGCAGGGAGAAAGTATCCAGCAGGTTGAAGTCCTGAAAGACGAAGCCCAGGTGATCGCGCCGAAAGCGCGCAAGCTCCCGCTCGGGGATCTGTGACAGGCGGCGGCCTTCGAGGAGGATTTCACCCCCCGTAGGCTTGTCCAGCGAGGCGAGCAGGTTGAGCAGCGTGGTCTTGCCCGAGCCGGAAGGCCCCATGATGGCGACAAACTCGCCGGGGCTTACGGAAAAATCGATATCGTGCAGCGCCGTAAACGCCTGCGCGCCCAGACGGGTGCGGTAAACCTTTTTGATGTGCTGAACTTCGAGCAGCTCCATGATATTGCCTCCATTCATTTTGAAGTTGGAGATATCATACCGTTTTTCCGTCGGGCGTGCCATCGATTCAGGTGACAGGCACGTGACATTTTTGTAAGGTTACCGGGCGTTTAACTCTCCCTCCGCGGGGAAGACGAGGCGCGCGCGCGTGCCCTCGCCCGGGCGGGAGGCGAGCGTCAGCCGGATGGCCAGCATGTCGGCCGCCCGCCTGGCCATCGAGAGCCCCAGGCCGCTGGCTCGCTTGTCCAGCCGTCCGTTATAGCCCGTGTACCCGGCCTCAAAGACGCGCGGCAGGTCCTCCGGGCGGATGCCGATGCCCGTATCCGCGATGCATAGGGCGCCGTCCTCCGCGTAGATACGCACCCCGCCACGGTGCGTGTACTTGACCGCATTGGAGAGCAATTGCTCCAGGATAAAGCAAAGCCACTTCTCGTCGGTATGCACGGTGAGCGGGATGGGCTCCAGGGTGAGGGAAAGGTGGCCTGCGATGAACATATCGGCATACCGCTTGACGCTCTGGCGGACCAACGGTTCGACGGGCGTCTTTTCGATCACCAGATCGCTGGAAGCGCTGGAAAGCCTGGCGAACTCCAGCGCCATGCCGGTGTAGCGTTCGATGGCGAAGAGCTCGCGCGAGAGCGATGCGGCGGGCACGGGGCCGCGCTCCATCAGCAGGCGCAGCGCGGCGATGGGCGTCTTCACCTGATGCAGCCACAGCGTGTAATAATCGATGAGCTCGCCGCGCGCGCGTTCGTGCTGCGTACGCAGCGCCTGGCAGCGGTCGAACATCGCCTGCAGCTGCTGCTGATATGCAGCCTCCACCGCGTCCATCGGTGCGGGCAGGGGCGAAGGCGCCTCGTCGGCCGGGTCGACCGACCGAACGGCCCGCAGTCGGGCGCAGTAACGGCAAAAATCAGCCGCCGCGGCGAGCGCGAGCACGAAGAGCGCGAGGAATAGGCCATAGCAGACGCTCGCCAGCGCCGCGCCGGAGGCAGCGCAGGCGAGCAGCACCATCCCTGCGGTTAGAAAAAAGACGAGGATCGGGAGGCGCCGGGCGGCCAGATAGGCTTTAATCATAGACGATATACCCCAGGCCTTTCTTGGTCGAGATGAAGTCGGCAAGCCCAAAGCCCTCGAGCTTACGGCGCAGGCGCGTCATGTTGACGGTGAGCGTGTTGTCGTCGACGAACGCGTCGTCATCCCATAGCGCTTTCATGAGCGCCTCGCGGGAGACGATCTCGCCCTTATGCGTGAGGAGCGTACTGAGGATGCGGCATTCGTTGCGCGTAAGCTCTACGCTGCGCCCCTCCCGCCGCAGGGAGGCGTCGTGCGGGCATAAGACCGCCCCGCGCGCCGAGAGCCCCGTTTCATCCGCACCGGGCTGGACGGGGGACGGTTGGCCGTGTGTCGGCTGCGCGAGGGGGGCATAGCTGTACGCGCGCCGCAGCTGGGCGGCGACCTTGGCGAGCAGAACGTCCATGGAAAAGGGCTTGGTGACATAATCGTCCCCGCCCATGCTCATGGCCATGACCTGATCCATGCTTTGGGCGTGGGAAGAGAGGAAGATGATGGGCACCTGCGAGCGCTCGCGCAGGCGCTGGCACCAGTAAAAGCCGTTGAAGCGTGGAAGCGACACGTCCATGAGCACCAGATGGGGCGAGAAAGCGTCGAACTGCGCGTCCACAAGCCCAAAATCCTCGATGCTTTGCGCCTCGTATCCCCAACGGGTTAGGGCTTCGCGCACAATCCCAGAAATGGTCAAATCATCTTCGACGATTAGTATACGATACATGAGGATCCCTCCTCGCCCTATTATACGGAGATTTTGGCCTGCTATCAAGGCGCAAACGCATGAAGAGTCCTGTCTCGGACAGGGGCGCTTTGGAACGAAAATGAAAAAGGCATGACAGCAGCATCAAAATGCGCTATAATGAACAAATGAAACCATTCATTTGGAGGGCATAGCAAATGACGACCATTCGTGACGTGGCCAGGCTGGCAGGCGTCTCCCTCGGGACGGTATCCAACGTGCTCAACGAGCTTCCTACAGTCAGCGAAGAGAACCGCGAGCGCGTGGAACGGGCGATCGCGCAGCTCGGTTACCGGCGCAACCAGGCGGCCTCGCAGCTGCGCTCAAACCGATCCAACGCCATCGGGCTGGTGATCCCGGACATCACAAACCCATTTTATCCGGAAGTCGCGCGCGGCGTGGACGACGCTGCCCAAAAGGCGCAATACAACGTCTTTTTGTGCAATAAGGACCGCTCTATTCAAAAGGAAGAGGATGCGATCGAGGCGCTGCTGAGCAAAAATGTGGACGGGATATTGCTGTTTAAGCCGAGGATTTCGGTGGAAAAAATGGAAGAGATCGAAAAACAGTGCGCACTTGTACTTCTTGATATCGATGTAAATACGGTGAATTGTGATACCGTAAACGTAGACGACTATCAGGGCATGGCCCGTGCTGTTGAAGAGGCTGCGCGAAGAGGGCATAGACGTATTGCTTTTATTACTGGACTTTTAGATTCATTTTCGAGCATCCGCCGGTTGAGTGCATATAGAGAGACAATGGAGCGCTTGAAGTTGTCGGTACCCAAAGCATACATCCGACAGGGGGATTTTACCGCGAAAAGTGGATGCCGCAGTTCAAAAGAGCTCATGCGTTTGGCCGAACCTCCGACCGTTATTATGACGGCGAACGATATGATGGCCTTAGGCGTTATTTCCGGTGCGTATGAACTGGGGATAAAGATTCCGGATGAATTATCGGTAATCGGATATGACGATGTTCAAAATGTGCAGTGGACTTATCCTCGGCTGACGACAATTTGGCACCCTAAGTATGAAATGGGTGAATGCGCGGTTCGCGTTCTGATTGATCGTATTGAGGCGCGTAGAAAGGGAATGAAAATGCAGCGCCAAAGCGTAGTATTACAAACCAAATTGCGCTTACGTGATACGCTTGTGGATTCAGTTTCGATTATTTCGGAATAATGATGGCCTTATCTGCTCATATTAAATGTGAAAAAAATTAAAAAAAGGCTTGACAAATTTATCGGCATGAGTTAATATGATTGCAATGAAAGGTTTCATTATGGAGTGAATCAAACTTATTTTTTGAAATGGAAATGGAACGTTTCATCATGATGTTCCTAGAATGCAATTCGAATGGTTGTTCGAACATTTATTATGAAACGATTCATTTCTACCGAAAGACTGTCACAAAATGTAACACTTACTCAGTGTTGTGAACGAGGAGAATGCAGATGACTGAGATATGGATTGGTAACGACCACGGAGGGTTCAAAATGAAGCAACAAATCCTCTGCTACTTAAAGGACCGGCAGATCGCTGTACATGATGTGGGCAGTTATTCGGAGGAGATTGTTCGCTATCCATATTATGCTGCACAGGTTGCATCTGCAGTATCAGAGGGCCGTGCCCAGCGCGGGATATTAATCTGTTCCACCGGCATTGGTATGTCGATCATTGCGAATAAATATCCACGTGTTCGAGCATCCCTATGCTCAAGCGGTTACGATGGTAAAATGACCCGAGCACATAACGATTCCAATATTCTCTGCTTGGGCGGAAAAACACTGGGAGTATTCGCTGCTTTAGATATACTTGAAAAATGGCTGGAGACACCTTTTGAAGGCGGACGGCATGCCATTTCGCTAAGTCTTATTGATACGGCGGAACGGACACAGATGAGCGGAAAGCTATGGGTGCCACAAAATAAAGAAGGAGAAAGGTGCAATGAATAAAGCGCGGGTTTTGACAAATCATACGATTGCTGAACGCTTTTCCAGATGTCTGCGCGCATATGCAAAGCAAAAGTGGATTTTCTTGATGCTTTTACCTGCGATTATCTATTACGCAATCTTTAAGTACGCTCCGATGTACGGTGCGACGTTGGCCTTTAAAGACTTTAACATTCGTAAGGGGATTTGGGATAGCCCTTGGGCAGGACTAAAGTATTTTGAACAACTGTTTCGTATGGGCAGTTTCTTTGAGGTCTTACGCAACACAGTCGTGATCAGCTTTTATAAGCTTCTAGTTGGTTTCCCGGCACCGATCATTTTTGCAATTCTGCTCAATGAACTTCGTTATACTAGGATGAAAAAGGTTGTCCAAACGATCAGCTATCTACCGCACTTCCTGAGTTGGGTCGTGTTGGGAAGTATATTTTTGCAATTTTTCTCCCCGTCCAGCGGTCCTTTTAACTATTTGTTGCGGATGCTTAATTTGCCGGACATATACGTGTTGACTTCACCGGAATGGTTTCGGACATTCTTGGTAGCGACGTCTGTTTGGAAGAGCGTCGGCTGGGGATCTATCATGTATTTAGCTTCTTTAGGCAACATCGATACCGAGCTTTACGATGCGGCTAAAGTAGACGGTGCGGGACGATTTCGGCGGATATGGCATGTTACGCTGCCAGGCCTCATGCCTGTCATCACGATCATGCTGATATTGCAGGTGGGTCAACTGATTAACGATGATTTTGACCAAATTTACAACCTCTATAATGCTGCGGTATATCGCGTTGCGGATGTGATTTCGACATACATCTACCGTGTTGGCCTACTTGAGGTGAATTACTCGCTAGCGACGGCTGTCGGCTTATTTAAAAACGTTATTGCGCTTGTGCTTGTCGTTAGTGCAAATGCCATTACCAAGCGCGTTAATGATTACGGCCTTTGGTAAGGGGGGAAAAAGAATGGTAGAGCGTAGGTGTAAACGGCTCAAAGGAGCATCGTTATTTGACTACATCAATGCATTTCTGATGGCTTTATTTTCCGTAATTATTCTATATCCCTGCCTGTATGTCGTCAAACAATCCTTTTCAGGCGGTGCGACGATGACGGTATCACTCAGCTTAATTCCACATCCGTTTTCGATAGAGTCCTACAGCAAGGTAATCGGCAATGAATATATTGGGTATGGATTTATCAATACCATCGCCCGTGTGCTGGTAGGAACGCCTCTAACACTATTTGTAACAGTGCTGGCGGCATACCCGCTTGCAAAGCGTGACTTTCCGAATCGAACGGCTTGGACGGGATACTTTGTCTTCACGATGTTTTTTGCAGGTGGCATGATACCGGACTACTTACTCGTTAAAGAGTTGGGCATATTCGATTCTCTGTGGGCGCTGGTTTTTCCACGATTGGTGGACACATTTAACCTCCTAATCATGCGCAATTACCTCATGTCGCTGCCGGTATCCTTGGAAGAGTCGGCACGGATTGACGGGGCTGGCGATTTTAGAGTGTTATTTGCGATTTTGCTGCCGCTGGCGATGCCGATTATTGCGACGATCGCTCTGTGGACCATCGTCAACCATTGGAGCTGGTGGTTTGATTGTCTATTATACATGACTACTCCCAAGAAAATGGTGCTTCAAGTTGTGCTCCGGCGCATTGTCATGGACGGCACTATGCAGATGATGGATCAATCGGGCTTCCTAGATGAAAGCGCTGTCAATACGGAGAGCGTTAAAGCAGCCGTTATCGTTGTAGCAACACTCCCTATTGTGTGCATATATCCCTTCATGCAAAAGTATTTTGTAAAAGGTATTCTGGTAGGCTCACTAAAAGGATGAACGAGGAGGATTGAAATGGAAGAATCAAGGCTGTTTTCAAAGGTGTATGGATGCTTGCTAGGCGGACTAATCGGAGATGCAATGGGCGCTCCTGTGGAGAATTGGACTTGGCAGGATATTGAGAACAAATATGGCGAGCTCAGTACGTTTTCTGGGGCAGGTACGGACGATTCAGCTGTAAAACAAATACTATGTGATGTGCTAATCCAGCACGACGGACATATTACCGGCGATGAATTTGCAATGGGATTCATGGAAAATCCGCAGTATTATAATCTTTATTTTATCCCAGTCCGGAACATGTATCACAAGCTTAAAGATCATCTCGCTGCTCCGAGGGAGGCAGGATGTGGTAACATGCAGTCATCTAGTTCAGCGATGGCTATTTCTCCGATGGGCATTGTCAATGCTTGTAATCCCCGGCAGGCAGCTACGGAGACATTTGATGTGGCATCGATTATTCATTCTGGAAGTACAGCCTTTTGTTGCGACGCCGCTTGTGCTATGGCTGCAGCGGTTGCACAGGCGATGATGCCGGAGACTACAGTTGACGAAGTATTGCAGGCCGCGACGAAATATTTGCATTCAAAGAGCGCGGAATTAATGATCAATAAAATTGAAAACGCACTAAATATAGCAAAAGAAGTGGGTGAATACCGTATCTTTAGGGAGCGATACTATGCAAGCTGTCTAGAAGATGTGATCTGTGATTCAAGAGAAACAGTGCCGGCTGCTTTTGCTATCTTCTATTTAGCACAAGGCGACCCGAAAAAATCTATTCTGTTCGGAGTTAATTTCGGAAGAGATGCGGATACGATCGCAAGCATGGTTGGCGCTCTGGCAGGGGCATACGGTGGTGTGGAAGCACTGGAAAAATCATGGATAGAGCAGATAGAACGAGAGACTATCGCGCATAAAGATCTTGCACACAGCATGACGAAACTGGTAACCGCCCGAGCTCTTGAAATGCGCAAAATGGCTGATGCAATACTCGATGTGTAATAGGTATATCGTGGCAGAAGCCATGAATATAGGACGAAAAGAAAAAGGAGAGAAAAACATGAGGAAGACTAGACTAATTGCCTGGCTATGCGTAATGTGTATGCTGACCCTCATTCCTATGGCAGGATTGTCCGAAATCACACCTGCAAGCGCTGAGGAAATCGCCAAGTATCAACCCGATGATAACAAGAAATATGAACTTCACGTGGCAGGATGGCTGGCAGGGCCGGTCGATAACGAGAATGGACCTGTCATCTCCGAGATGGAAAAGCAAACAGGGCTTCGTATCGTTTCAGAGAACATCGACGGCTCCAAATATAACGATTTGATCTCGCTTCGCTTGGCGTCAGGCGATATTCCAGATCTGTATAGTTTGACGCCGCACGCGACGTTCAGCAAATTTTACGATCAAGGGGTAGTGAAAAGCTTTACAGAGCAGGAATTTGCGGCCTTAGCGCCGGGTCTCTACAATCTGATTATGGAGGAGGCGCCGGGGGCGTTAGACCTTGTTCGATTAGATCCTGAGCATCCTGAGCTCTTAATGGGCATTCCACAGTATAAGTTTCATAGCCAGTTTATCTTTCCATTTATATGGCGCAAGGATTGGCTGGTGAAGGTGGGAATCGATAAGATACCGGACAACATGGACGAATTTGAGGAAGCAGCTTACAAATTTGCGAAAAATGACCCCGACGGAAACGGGAAAGATGACACTTATGGCGTCTCGACAAGCGGGGTAGACGCTGTTTATGCAGCTTATGGATATCGTCCCGAGGCGTGGAGTGACCGGGATGGTAAGCTTGTCTTTGGTGCTGTGCAACCGGAGATGAAGGATGCGCTTGAGCGTTTGGCAAAGTGGTATCAGGATGGTGTCATCGACCCTGAATTTATCACGGGTGAGAATACCGGAGGGCGTGCGGATATCTCTGCTGCGTTTAATGGAGATCGCGTAGGCATGACGCGTTGGGCAGATTATTGGACGTGGTGCCCTGTTAATCCCGTTGGACTGAATTGGCAGGAATTTGCGAAGTCGCATGAAAATGCCGAAGAAATACTCGCTATTACACAGCCCATATTGGCCATGGATGGCGTATCGCGCAATACATATCGTGCCCCTGTGGTGCAAAATACATTCTGGTGTTTTAGCGCAGATATACCGGACGACCTATTTGGCAAGGCGATGCAGTTTCTCGACTGGGAATACGGCACGTATGAAAACTATCGACTTGCATGGTATGGCATTCAGGGAGAGCACTGGGATTTTGATGAGGAGAATCACGAGCAGCCTATTGGAGAGTATGCGCTTGATAAGGGACTGCAGAACAAAATTGGCGCTTATACGACGATGGGGGCGATCGTCGAACCGTTTGACTATCAAGGGCGTGTTCGCGCAGGATTGGCTCCTTGGGCCGAAGGAATTGGCTTAAGTGATCCCAACTTTACGCAGTTTGGCATTGTGGATAAGCTCCTTGTAACTACACCTTCTTACAATATGTATTGGGTTGAACTTGAAAAAATTCGAGAAGAGGCGTATATCGATATTATTACGGGTAAAAAGCCTATAGCGTATTTTGATGAATTCGTTGACCGTTGGATGCAGAGCGGCGGCGCAGCCATCACCGAGGAAGCCAACGAATGGTATGCATCGACACAACACAATAAATGATGATGAGGGCGGGCTGTTAGGCAGCCCGCCCGTATTCAAAGAGGAGAAGTGATACATTTATGAGTAAACTTGGCATCGGTATCATCGGTTTACAGGGATATGGCACAACATACTTTCCTGTAATTGAACGGTTGAAAGATGCGGCGGTCGTCGCCATATGTGATGTAAAGGAAGATATACTTCAAAACGCAGCGCGTAAGTATGACGTTACTGCTTATCGTGACTACCGTGACATGTTGCAGGACGCTGCCGTAGATGCAGTATTTATATCTACGCCTCATTTTTTGCATTATCAGATGACGATGGATGCACTAAATGCGGGGAAACATGTGTTTTGTGAGAAGCCATTGGCGATTAACAGCGAAGAGGCGATGGAGATGACTGCCCGCGCTGATGAGCTAGGGCTGACGCTATCTTGTCATTATAATCGTAGACAGAGCATTGCGGTTAAAAAAATGCGCCGGGCTGTAGAGATGGGGTTAATCGGTGATGCTTATGCACTAAATGCGAGATGGATGGCACGATATACGGCGTTCATGTTTTCTCCGAATTCGGCATGGCGCATCGACAAAGAAAAGGCTGGTGGCGGCATTCTTATCGGTCGTGGATCGCATATGATCGATGCAGCTCTTTATATTTTAGGGCACCCCGAAGTGGAAGCGGTGACGGCTAATATATCCTCCAACTTATGCAGGTTTGCGGTAGATGACTATGCGATGGTTCTCCTCCGCCTAAAGAGCGGTGCTACAATTCAAGTGGAATGTAGCTATGAAAATCATATTCCAAATTATTCTGAAAAGCTTGAATATGAACTGTGGGGGACAAACGCAGGGATCCAAGCAATCGAAAAAGATGGGAAATCCTCATTTGCGATGGGGTGCTGTGCGTTTCCGGAGAATAAATGGATAGACAAATCTGTTGAGCTCGATGATTGCGATTATGCTTCGGTTTATCCCGTAAGCATTATCGAAGATTTCGTAGACGCGGTTAATGCACATCGTACGCCTTTAATCACGGGGTATCAAGGGGCGATGGTTACGCGAGTGCTGGACGCAGCCTATCGATCGGCACGGGAGAAAAAGGAGATCGTCTTATAAGGGGGGAAGCTGCTGTATGTATCAACGCGAGTTTAAGAAGAAAATCAGGATCGGTATCGTCGGAACCGGCTCACATATGTACCGAAACTTATTACCTGCTTGTCATTACTTACCTATCGAGATCGTTGCGATGTGCAATCGAAGTAAAGAAAAACTGGCGCAAACGATACGAGAATATCGTTGTGCAGGATACACGAGCACAGTCGAAATGTATAAGCACGAGGATTTAGATGCTGTGATCATATCTGTATCTCCGCAGCAACATCCGGCTTTGACAGAGGAGGCGCTCAGCTATGGCCTTCACGTGTTTATGGAAAAGCCGCCGGCAATGAGGGCTTACGAAATCGAGGACATGATGCGACAGCAGGGTGACCGAGTTGTCGCCGTGGGATTCAAAAAAGCTTTCACACCTGCCGCCGTCAAAATACGGGAGATTCTTCATGAAAGAGAGCGGACGCCGCTCTTAAGCGTACTGGGCGTTTACCCGATGACGATGCCGGAGAATGGTAAAGAGGTACTGGAAAACCGTGAATTTACAAATTGGCTTGGGAATGGCTGCCACCCTTTGTCTATGCTTCTATCATGTGCAGGATCGGTCCGAAGCGTAACCACGCACCGCGGTAAGTCAGGACAGGGCTGCGTCGTATTAGGCTTTGAAAACGGAGTTATGGGTACTTTGCATCTGGCACAAGAACCGGAACCCATGGAGAGCTACCATTTCTACGGTGGACAGTGGAGTGCGGATGTGCTAAACAGCGATCATGTGATTCTTCATAGGGGAATTCCTTTCGACTACGCCTATACGAACACGTTTGCTCCAGAGGGCGACTCATCGGGCAGCATTGTTTGGCGACCCCAGAATTGTCTGGCTACGCTTGAAAACAAATCTCTTTTTGTTCAAGGTATGGTTGAGGAGCTACATACATTCTGCCAAGCTGTATTAGGAGTAGAGCCGTTGCAGGAATATGCATCGCTCAAATTTGCTCTACAGGTTATGCGCGTATATGAAGCGGCCATATTATCAGATGGGAAATCCATTGAAATATAATTCTGTAATATTAGTGGAGGTGCAACGTGAAACTCTCGGTCGTCATCGCCGACGAAAACGCGCCGGACAGCGCGTTTGTCGTCTGGCGTGGATTTGAGGCATCGATGGAGAAGGCGAAGCGCTTTGGCTATCAGGGCGTGGAGCTGGCGCTGGGGTGCGCACAGGATATCGACCAGGCTGCGCTGGAACGCAGCTTGATCAGGCACGGCCTGAGCGTCAGCTGTATCAGCACAGGGCTCACCTATGCGCGCATGGGTTTATATATGACGCATCCGGACCCGGAAAAACGCAGGGAAATCGTCTCCGTCTTCCGCGATCTGACGCTGCTGGCGCATAGGCACGGCGGGCTGATCAACGTCGGGCGGGCGCGCGGATTCGTCGGGCCGGGGCAGACGCGGGCGGAGGCGGAAGCCCTCTTTCTCAATTGCATGCGCGAGATCCTGCCGTTTGCCGCGCGGCATGGGGTGACGATTCTGATCGAGCCGGTCAACCGCTATGAGAGCAATTTCCTCAACAGCGTAGACGAGGCCAGCGCGCTGCTGGGCAGGCTTCCCTTTGACAACGTCGGCATAATGGCGGACCTGTTTCACATGAATATCGAGGACGACCGCATCGGCGCGTCGCTCGAGCGCAATCAGGAACGCGTTAAATACGTGCATATCGCCGACTCCAACCGCCGCGCGCCCGGTCAGGGGCATACGGACTTCGGCGAGATTCTGGATGCGCTGGCAAAGGCAGACTACGACGGTTGGCTCAGCGCGGAGGTGCTGCCGGGCGCGGACGCGGACGGCGCCGCGCTGGCGACCGCGCAGTATATGCGCGCGCGCATGGAAGAAAGGGGGCTTTTATCGTGAGTCGGGAAGCGGATCGTTTGCGCCTTGCGGTGCTGCGGATGGGCCGCGCGGCGGGCAGCGGGCACATGGGCGGCAGCCTATCGTGCGCGGAGATATTGAACGTTTTGTATAGCCGCATATTGCGGATCGATCCCGGGCGACCGGATGCGCCGGAGCGCGACCGCTTCGTGCTCTCCAAAGGCCACGCTGCGCCCATGCTCTACGCATGCCTCAGCCGCGCCGGCTTTTTTGAAGAGGACCTGCTGTGGACGCTGCGCGATCTGGACAGTCCGCTGCAGGGCCATCCTTGCATGTTCAAGCTGCCGGGCGTCGACATGTCCACGGGCTCTCTGGGGCTGGGGCTATCCGTGGGCGTAGGCATGGCGCTCGCGTTGCGGGATACGCCCGCGCACGTCTACGTACTGCTGGGGGACGGCGAGCTGCAGGAGGGGCAGAATTTTGAGGCATTCATGTCGATGCGCGCCTTTGATCTTACGAACCTGACGCCCATCGTGGATCTAAACGGCGTACAGCTCGACGGACCGACGGCGCAGATCCAGCCCGCGCAGGCCCCGACGATGCAAAAGCTGGTGGGCTTCGGCCTACGGGTCTTCAAGGCGGACGGCCATGACGAATCGCAGATCGAGCGCGCGCTGTGCGAGGCCAAGGCCTGCGGGCAACCGCATGCCGTCGTCGCTAGCACGGTGAAGGGAAAGGGCGTCTCCTTTATGGAAGGACAGGCGGCGTGGCATGGCAGGCCCATGACGGCGGAGGACTACGAGGCGGCGCGCAGCGAAGTGGAAGGGAGGCTCATGCGATGACAAAGACGATGCGACAGGTGTTCGGCGAGTCGCTGGTCCGCTTTGCGGATACGTTTCCGGAGATGGTCGTGCTCGATGCGGACGTCTCCTCCAGCACGCAGACGCGGATCTTCCAGGCGGCGTATCCGCAGCGTTTCTTCAACTTCGGCATTGCCGAGGGCAATATGGCCGCGGCCGCCGCGGGCATGGCGGCCTGCGGTAAGATCCCGGTCATCTCGACGTTTGCGTTCCTGCTGGCCGTGCGTGCGATGGATTCGATCCATTCCCTTGCGGCGTACAACCGCCTGAACGTCAAGATCTGCGGGGGCTACGCCGGGCTCTCCGACTTTGCGGACGGCGCGAGCCACCAGGGCATCTGCGACATGGCGATCATGCGCGCGGTGCCTGGCATCCGCATCTTGGCGCCGTCGGACGAGGAGAGCACGATCGAGGCGGTGCACGAGATGCTAGCCGCAGGCGGGCCTGTGTACCTTCGCCTCTCGCGCGACCAGGCGCCCAGCCTGCACGGCGGGAAGGCAGGAGTTCGCCTTGGAAAGGCGAATCTATTGCATGACGGCGCGGACGTGACGCTGGTGACCACGGGGACGACGCTCGCGGCCGCGCTGCAAGCACGCGAGGCGCTGCGCACGCGCGGAATCGACGCGGCGATCCTGGAGGCCGTCAGCGTGAAGCCGCTAGACGAGGAGTCCGTATGCCGCATGGCGGAGCACACCGGGCGGCTCGTGACGCTGGAGGAGCACACGGTAAACGGCGGGCTGGGCGACGCCGTCTGCGCGGCGGTTTGCAAGGGAAGGCCCGCGCCCGTGCTGAAGATCGGCCTGGAGGACGTGTTTGGTCAGAGCGCGCGCAGCTATGCGCAGCTGCTTAAGGCATACGGTCTGGACGGCGAAAGCGTAGCGCGGCGGGTAGAGACATTTGTAAGGGGGTCATGACATGCGCGAATCGATACACAAATACTTTCAAATTGGGACGATCAGCTGGATGAGCTTCCCCGGCAGGGACGCGTTGGAGACCGTACGGCGGATCGCGGCGGACGACTTCTTCGACGCGATCGAGCTGACGCGGTTTAACTCGGATGCGCAGCGCGAGCAGGCGCGGCGCGTGCTCGCGCAGGCGCACATGAAGGTCTGCTACGGCGCGCAGCCGCGGCTGCTGGGACCGGGCCTGAATCCCAACGACCTGGACGAGGAGAAGCGGCTGGCGGCCCAGACGACGCTGATCGAGGCGGTGGACGAGGCCGAGGCGCTCGGCGCGCGGGCGATCGCCTTCCTGGCTGGCAAATGGGCGCAGGAGACGAAGGAGAAGGCCTATGCGCAGCTGCTGCGAACGACCCGCGCCGTATGCGATTACGCGGCCCGAAAGGGCATGGGCGTCAACCTGGAGGTCTTCGACTACGATATGGACAAGGCGGCGCTCATCGGCCCCCGGGCCCGCGCGGCCCGCGTTGCACGCCGCAACCG
>JAEYAR010000178.1 GCA_023404715.1 Bacillota bacterium
CCGCCGCGCCTCCTTCTGGCTCATGCGCGCATCCAGCGCCATGATGATCTCCAGCGGCGTGCGCTCCGGCTCCTCCCAGCGCAGCTCCTGCGCGTAATAGGCGGTCCTGACCTGCGGCGCGAACGCAAAGCCGCCGCCGAGCGCGGGCAATTCGCCCACCAATGTGCGCAGCAGCGTGGATTTACCCACCCCGTTAAAGCCCGTAATGGCGATCTTTTGCCCCCGCTGTACCGTAAAGCTCAGCGGCGGCAGCAGCGGATAGGCGTAGCCCACCTGGAGCGCGCGCACCTCCAGCGCCTGCTGGGTCGAAAGGGGCGCCTGCGGGAACCCAAAGACCGGCTTCATCGTCGCGAACGTCGGCGGCGTGATGCGCTCCAGGCGTTCCAGCTGCTTTCTGCGCCCCTGCGCCATGCGCGTGTTGACGCCCGCGATGTTGCGGCGGATGTACTCCTCCGTCCGCTTGATATACGCCTGCTGGGCGCTGTATTGGCGGATATGGTCCTCGCGCAGGCGTTGCTTTTGCACGAGATAGTCGCTGTAGCGCCCGTGATACTTGCGCAGCGTGTTCGCCTCCACGTCGAGGATGCAGCCCGAGATGCGCGCGAGGAACGCGTCGTCGTGCGAGACGACGACAAATGCGCCGGGGAATGCGTTCAGGGTTCCGGCGAGCCAGTCGACGTGCTCCTTATCCAGAAAGTTCGTCGGCTCGTCGAGCAGCAGCACGTCCGGCTGCCCCAGCAACAGCTTGGCCAGGATGACCTTGGCGCGCTGTCCGCCGCTGAGCGCGCGAAGCGGACGCTCCAGACCCAGGGCCGCGAGCCCCAGGCCGTCGCTTACGCGGGCGATGCGCGTGTTTGCCTCGTAAAAGCCCCGCGTCTCCAGCTGTTCGCGGCAACGCTCCGCGCGCTCCAGCTCGCGCTCTTCCAGCGTTTGCGCATAGCGCTCATAGAGGGCGTTCATCCGCTCCTCCAGCGCATAAAGGCCCGCAAAGGCGGTGTGTAGGTAAGCTTTGATCGAAAGCGTTTCCTCTACCTGCGCGTATTGGTCCAGATGGCCTACGCCCACGCCTGCCTGCCAGCGGATATCTCCCTGGTCCAGCGCCAGCTCCCCCGTCAGCAGGCGAATCAGCGTGCTCTTGCCCGCGCCGTTCTGACCGACGACGCCCATATGCTCCTCCCGCTGCAGCGCGAAGGAGGCGTTCGTATACAGCACCTTGTCGCCATAGGCGTGCGACAGGCCCGTTACTTCCAGTAAACTCATATTTCATACACTCTTTTCGATAAAAATAGGCGATTTGCATTTCGGTGTTGTTTGGGGAGGCCGTGAGGCTTCCCCCCTTGGCGAAAACCCGTTTTACGCCAAAAAAAGCCGCGGACAAAACGTCCGCGGCTACAAAAAAATCGCCCACACCGGCAAACAGGGTACAAAAACCAAGCGTACGCTATCGCCTACGCGCCCTGTCTTCCGATGAAAAGGGAGTCACGCTCCCGTTTTAGGCTCCGCACAACGCTTCATCGTTTCCATTTGCGCGGAGCTGATTCTTCTCGCCAATCGATCTGTGCGGTACATTGTACCAACGTCCTCTCTCGCGGCCTCGCCGCCGCTTCGCCCTGAACGATAACAGATCGCGCTGCGATTGTCAAGCAAATTATTTTCGAGGCGGCGCGGTTCTCACCGGTGCGGTTTTACCGGCGCGGCGTGGATCGCCCGGCCTTCCACGGCCTCCAACGCCTCGGTGATCGCCTCCTCAAAAGTCGGGTGCGCCCGCACCGCCAGCAGCATCTGCGCGCGCGTCAGCCCCGCGGCGATGGCGGCGTTCATCTCGCCGATCATATCCGTCGCCCGCTCGCACATCATCTGCGCGCCGAGCAGCGCGTCCGTCTCCTCGTCCACCACGACCTTGACGAACCCGCGCGCGCCGCCCGCGATCTGTGTGCGCCCGTTCGCGCCCATCAGCGCCTTGCCCGTCTTTACCCGAAGCCCTCGCGCCTTCGCCTCGTCCGCCGTCAGGCCCACGCTGGCGATCTCCGGGCGCGTGTAGACGCACGAGGGGATGAGATCCAGCCGCAGGCCGCATCTCTCCCCCGCCAGGACCTCCACGCAGGCGATGCCCTGGGCTGATGCCGCGTGCGCCAGCTGCACGCCGCCGGTCACGTCGCCGATGGCGTAGACGCCCGGCTCGCTCGTCTCAAAGCGCTCGTTTACGCGGATGCGTCCGCGCTCCATTTCGAGGGAAAAGCCCTCGCCGAAGAGCCCCTGCGTGTTCGGCCTGCGTCCCACGGCCGCGAGCACAGCCTGCGCCTCGCAAGCGGACGGTTTGCCCTTGACCTCAAACTCGACCCTGACGCCTGCATCGCAGCGGCAAATGCGCGTAACGCGCGCGCCCGTGTGCACCTTGGCGCCGCCCTTTTTGAGGTTCATCGCCGCGCTCTGGCCAAACTCTCGGTCGAGCAGCGGCAGCAGGCGGTCCATGGCCTCGATCACGCAGACCTCCCGCTTAAAGCCGGCGAGCAGGGAGGCGAACTCCACCCCGATGACGCCCCCGCCGATGATGGCAAGGCTCTCCGGCAGGCGCTGCGCACAGAGCAGGTCGTCGCTCGTCACCGCCAGCTCGATGCCCTCGATGGGCGGCAGCGCAGGCACGGACCCGGTCGCGATGAGGATGTGCTCCGCCTCGACGACCGCTTCGCCTACGCGCACGCGCCGTCCCGGCTCGATCACGCCCTGCCCCTGCAGGAGGGCGATCCGGTTCGCCTTTACGAGCTGCGCGATGCCTGAGCGCAGGTTTTCCACCACCGCGTCCTTGCGCGCGAACATCGCCGCCTCGTCCAGCGTAACCTCGCCCGTCCGGACGCCCAGCGCCGCGCCCGCCTTCGCCTCTTCATAGACCTCCGCCGTGTGCAGCAGCGCCTTCGTGGGGATGCATCCCCGGTTCAGGCAGGTGCCGCCCAGGGCGTCCTTTTCCACCAGCGCGACCTCCATGCCCAGCTGCGATGCGCGGATGGCGGCCTCGTAACCGCCCGGCCCCGCGCCGATGACGGCCAATTGAACCTGCATGTCGTTCCCTCCCGCCTCTTTTAAAACGCTTGTTCCATCAATAACGCCAGCGCGTCCGCCGCCAGGGCCTCGTCCTCCTGCCTGAGCGGCGCGAGCGCGGCCCGAAGGGCCTCCGCGTCCAGCGGACAGCCGGAAAGCAGCCCGGCGATGCGCTGGATCTGCGCGGCGTCCATACCGTCGGAGTAGCAGGCGCAGTCCCGCACGCGCCCCGACTCCACCTGCAGGCAGATCTCCAGCGCGCCCCAGGCAAAGCGGCGCCGCGCGCGCCAGGTAAAGGGGATGCGCCGCCCGAAGGTCCAATCCCATGCGCCGAATTGCCCCTTCAGCGCGCGGATGCGCTGCGTATTCAGCGCCGTCTGCGGTATGCGCTCCGGCGCGCGGCCGTAGACCTCGCCCAGCGCCGTGATCAGGGCGTCGCGCAACGATTGCACCGTGATCCGCGGGCAGAGCTCCCCCAGGTTTACCACGCGCGCCGGCACCGACGGGACGCCCTTGCCCGCCAGCTTTTGCGGGTCCACGTTCAGATACCGGCTCATCTGCGCAATATCGACCTGAATCAGCAGCGTGCCGTGGTGATAGGCCCGCCCGCCGTGCCTGTAAAAGGCGTTTCCCGAAAACTTGCGCCCGTCTATTTCGATGTCGTTTCGTCCGGTCGTGCGCGCGTCCAACCCAAAGGAGCGCACCGCGCGCACGATTACCTGTTGCTGGCGGCTCAGGTCGTAATCCGCCTCGCGCAGGATGAACGTAAAGTTCAGGTTGCCCAGGTCGTGGTAGACCGCCCCGCCGCCCGAAAGACGGCGGACGAGATGTCCGCCGTCCTCTCTGAGCTGCGCCACGCGGCATTCTTGCCAGGCGTTTTGATTGCGCCCGATCACGACCGTGCGCGCGTTTTGCCACAGATACAGGATGCACGCATCCTCCGGCACGGTCTCGAGCCAATACGCCTCGACAGCGAGGTTGTGCACAGGGTCCGTATCGCAGGCCGTATAGACGTACGTCCTTTGAATCATGGGAAGTCAAACCTCAGCTTCGGGCTGCGCGCGGCGTTTACCTCGTCCAGACGGCGTACCGGCGTGTGCAAGGGGCTTTCGTGCAGCGCCTGCGGGTTCTCTCTCGCCTCCCCGGCGAGGGCGAGCAGCACCGATACGGCCTCGTCCAGCGTCTCGCGGCTCTCCGTCTCCGTGGGTTCGACCATCAGGGCCTCGTGCACGATGAGCGGGAAGTACATCGTCGGCGGGTGGATGCCCGCGTCGAGCAGGCCCTTGGCCACGTCCAGCGCGCTCACGCCCGTCTCCTTCTTCATGCGCTCCAGCGTCATCACGAACTCGTGCATGCAGATGCGCTCATACGCCATGTCGTACGCGCCTTTCAGTCCGTGCATCATGTAATTGGCGTTCAGCACGGCGTTTTCCGCCGCCTCGCGGATGCCCGAGGCGCCCAGGGTCAGGATGTAGCACAGCGCCTTGAGGGTGACGCCGAAGTTGCCATAAAACGCGCGCACCTGGCCCACGCTCTTCTCGCCCGGCCGCTCGCCCAGGCGGCTGGCGGGCAGAAAGGGCGCAAGAAACGCCTTGCAGCCCACAGGGCCGCTGCCCGGCCCGCCGCCGCCGTGCGGGGTGGAGAACGTCTTATGCAGGTTCAGGTGCACCACGTCAAAGCCCATGTCGCCCGGGCGCACCACGCCCATGATGGCGTTCAGGTTCGCGCCGTCGTAATAGCACAGGCCGCCCGCCTCGTGCACGATGCGCGTGATTTTCAGGATGTTTTCGTCGAACAGGCCGACCGTGTTGGGGTTGGTCAGCATCAGGCCCGCGGTATCGGGCCCGACGGCCGCGCGCAGCGCCTCGACGTCCACGCACCCGTCCGCGGCGGAGGGGATGTTCACCACCGTATAGCCCGCCATCGTCGCGCTCGCCGGGTTCGTGCCGTGCGCGGAATCGGGCACGATGATCTTCGTGCGCGCCGCGTCGCCGCGGTCCTTATGGTACGCCTTGACGAGCAAAAGGCCCGTGAACTCGCCGTGCGCGCCCGCTGCGGGCTGAAAGGTCATGTCGTCCATGCCCGTGATCTCGCATAGATACGTCCGCGCAAGCTCCAGCGCCTCGCGGCAGCCGGCCGCCGTCTCCGGGCGCTGCAGCGGATGCACGCCCGTAAAGCCCGGCAGGGCGGCGATCTCCTCGTCGATGCGCGGGTTATACTTCATCGTGCACGAGCCCAGCGGGTAAAACCCGTTGCACACGCCGTGCGTCCGGCGCGACAGCGCGGCGTAATGCCGGTCGATATCGCACTCCGCCGCCTGCGGCAGGCGCAGGGGCGCCTCGCGCCGCATCTCCTGCGGCAGCTCCGTTCCCGGCACGTCCGAGGGCGGCAGGATCGATAGCCCGCGCCCCTCGCGGCTCTTCTCAAAGATCAGCTTCATGAAAGCACCTCCCGCACGATGGCCGCCGCCCGGTCCATCTTGGCCCTGTCCGCCTGCTCCGTCGCGCACCAGAGGATGCCGCCTTGCACGGGCAGGCCGCCCAGGATGCCCTCCGCCTCCAGCGCGGCCAGCAGGCGCTCCGGCTCCACGGGGCAGGCGGTCACGAACTCGTGGAAGAAGGGCGCGCTGCCCACGCGTTTCAGGCCCGCCGCCGCCAACGCCTGCTGCAGGTAATGCGCGTTGTCCATGCAGCGCTGCGCCACCTCGCGCAGCCCCTGCGGCCCCATCGCGGTCAGGTAAGCCCCGGCCGTCAGCGCGCAGAGCGCCTCGTTGGAGCATACGTTGCTGCTCGCCTTTTCGCGGCGGATGTGCTGCTCGCGCGCCTGCAGCGTCAGGACGAACGCGCGCTTTCCGTCCACGTCCACCGTCTCGCCCACGATGCGGCCGGGCAGCTTGCGCATCATCTGCTGCTTGCAGGTCATCACGCCCAGGTACGGCCCGCCGTAGGAAAGCGGCATGCCCAGGGGCTGCCCCTCGGCCACGGCGATGTCCGCGCCCAGCTCGCCGGGCGTCTTCATCAGGGCGAGTGCCATCGGGTTGCAGGAGAGCACCGCCTTCGCGCCCGCCTCGTGCGCCGCGGCGACCGCCGCGCCCGCGTCCTCGAGCGCGCCGTAAAAATTGGGCGTCTGCACGATGACGCAGGCCGTCTGCTCCGTGAGCCGCGCGCGAAGCGCGTCCAGATCCGTCACGCCGTCCTTTTCCGGGATCACCTGAAAGGGGGCGTTCGCCGCCTCGCAGTAGGTGCGAACGGTCGCGATGACGTCCGGATGCGCGGTGGCGGTGATGAGCGTCACGTTGCGCTTTCGCTCGCGGCACATGGCCGCCGCCTCGGCGGCGGCGCTCGCGCCGTCATACACGGACGCGTTGCTCACGTCCATGCCCGTGAGAACGCACATCATGGTCTGATATTCGAAGATCGACTGCAGGATGCCCTGGCTGATCTCCGCCTGATAGGGGGTGTAGGCGGTCACGAACTCCTCGCGCGAGGAGACCGTCCTGACGATGGAAGGGATGTAATGGCTGTAGGCGCCCGCGCCGCGCAGGATCACGGGAAACACGCGGTTTTTCGCCGCAAGCTCCTCCATGCGCGCGCGCAGCCGCATTTCGCCCAGGCCCTCCGGCAGGTCGAGCGGTTTCTTGAGGAGCACCTCGTCCGGCACATCCCTGTACAGATCCGTCATCTGCGCAAGGCCGATGGCCGACAGCATCTCCTCCCGCTCCCGCACGGTACCGGGAACGTAGCTGCCCATATTACGCCTCCTCGCTGAGCAACCGCTCGTACGCATCCGCCGTCAGCAAGCCCTCCGGCTCCGCCGCCAGCTCGATGCGCACCATCCAGGCGGCGTAGGCGTCCTCGTTGATGCGCTGGGGCGCGTCGAGCAGCTCGGCGTTGACCTCCGTCACCCTGCCGCTGACCGGGCTGTATACGTCGCTGACCGCCTTGACGGATTCCACGTCCGCGAACGTCTCGCCCGCGGCGACGTCGTCGCCCTCCCCGGGCAGGTTGACGAAGACCAGGTCGCCCAGCGCCTCCTGCGCGTGGTCGGTCAGGCCGATCTCGACGATATGGTCCGGCAGCCTGCGCACCCACTCGTGCGACTTGGTGTAGGAAAGCTCCGCGGGAATGTTCATAATGGGTTCCTCCTCTTGATTCCTTTTTATTTTCAGGCTCACGCCTTCTTGGGTTTCTTGTAAAACGGCAGGGGCACGACCTTCGCCCCGATCCGGCGGCCGCGCACGTCGACCTCCAGCGCAGTGCCCGGCGCGCTGTGCGCGATATCCACCAGGGCCATCGCCACCGCGCGGGCGAGGAACGGGCAATGCGTGCCCGACGTGGTCTCGCCGATCCGCTCGCCCTCCAAGTATACGCCGCAGTGCTCGCGCGCGATGCCGCGCCCGGTCATCTCCAGCCCTACGCGGGCGATCTTCGGCGCGCCCCGCTCTGCCATGGCCGCCTGCCCGATGAAGGGCACGCCCTTCTCCGGCTTGACGAAGACACCAAGCCCTGTCTCCAGCGGGGTGATCCCGTCGTTCATCTCGTGCCCATATAGCGGCATCGCCGCCTCCAGGCGCAGCGTGTCGCGCGCGCCCAGCCCGCAGGGGATCAGGCCGTCCGCCGCGCCCGCTTGCAGCAGCGCGTCCCACAGCCCCGGCGCGTCCTCGTTCGCGCAGTAGAGCTCAAAGCCGTCCTCGCCGGTATAGCCGGTCTTGGAGATCAGGCAGGAGACGCCCGCCACGTCCTTTTTCACCGTGAAGCTGTAGTATTTTGGGGGGATATTCTCCTCCGCCGTCAGCCGGGCGAGGATGGCCCGCGCCCTGGGCCCCTGCAGGGCCAGCTGCGCCACGCCGTCGGAGATGTCCGTCAGCTGCGCGTCGCCCGCAAGGTGCGCGCGCATCCAGGCCACGTCCTTCTCGCGGTTGGCCGCGTTGACGACGACGAGGTAGCATTCGTCCGCCAGCTTGTAGGCGATCAGGTCGTCGACCACGCCGCCCTGCTCGTTGCACATCGGGCTGTAGCGCACGCGCCCCGTTTCCATGCCGCTCATGTCGTTGGTGAAAAGACGCTGTAGGTTGTACAGCGCGTCCGCCCCCTTGAGGATGACCTCGCCCATGTGCGATACGTCGAACAGCCCGCAGGCCGTGCGCACCGCCATATGCTCGGCGATCACGCCCGACCCATACTGTACGGGCAAGAGGTAGCCTGCGAAGGGAACGATCTTGCCGCCCGCGCGCTCGTGGCATGCGTATAGCGGCGTCTTTTTTTCCATGGAGCATCCCTCACTTCGTCTTTTTCTTGTCGATAGCCCTGCGAAACATACAAAAGAGGCGCACGACGAATACGTCCTACGCCTCTGTTTTGTTACCTGAAAGATTCCCCGACGAGCGCCGGGTTGCTTCTTCGGTGCATCGCTGCTCTCCAGAGTTTCGTCCGGAGCGGGTCTTTTTGCCTGAGAGTTTGCTGCTCTTCCCCTTCGGCGCCGCATGCGCGGTCTCTCCCCGTTCCATCGTCCGATATGCGGTTTTCTATCTCTTATATACCATCCCCGTGCGCATCTGTCAATCCTTTTAGGCAATTTCCCTATATTCTTTTGCATTCCTTTCCCTCCTTCTGACGCATGACGGAGGGCGCCTAGCAGTTGATAAAACATATGCAAAATGCTATAATGAAACGGCTTGCCGATACTGCCGCGGTTTAGCGAAGCCGCGCTGCCGATGCATACAGAACGCACAAAAGGAGGGGATGCCGCATGAGCACAGGCGACCCGGCGCCGTCTGCTGCGCGCCCGGCCGAAGACGGCACCCTGCGCGAAGCCTCTGAAAAATTGCTCGCCCAACTCGAAGTCGACGAGCAGGCGGCGGATGCCATCCGCATGCTCGTGCTGGCCAATCTGGCGCATCCCGACCTGGGTCTGCCCTATGTCGAAAAGGCCGACGAGATCGCGCGCCGCCACGCCTATCCTTACGCGCAGGCCGTTTGCCACGCCATGCGCTTCTATTTCCTCTATGCGACGGATGTGGCGCGTGCGATCGAAGAAAACGAGGCGGCGCGCCGCATCATACGGGCCGTTCCGGATTACGCGCATACGTCCGCCTACCTCTCTATCCTGAACAACGCCGTGCTGGGGAGCTCCTTGCAGCACGATTATATCACGGCGTATAAAAATGCCGTCGAAGGGCTCACGCTCGTCGACCCGGACAAGAACGCGTCTGTCTACTGCGCGCTGCTCAACAATACCGCCCTGATCCTTGCGGACATCGGCCTTCACCACAAGGCGCTGCGTCAGCTCGAGCGCAGCATGGAATACCTGCCCAGGCTCACGCTCTACACCCGCGTATCGACCCAATACCGCTATGCCGACGCGCTGATGCAGGCAGGGCGTCTGGACGAAGCCGAGGCGCTCTTCAAATCGCTGTGCGAGAATCACATCGACATCTATCCATGGCAGTTTTATCCGCCCCTCATGCGCATCGCCTATCTCCGCGGCGACGGGCCCGCTTTGGATGCCTGGCAAGTCCTCCTTGAAAAGACGAATCCTTACGACGGGGAAAAGAGCTTCGAGCTGCGCAACGTCGGCTTCGCCCTCGCCCTATGGCACGTCTTTCACGGCCGGCTTGAGGAAGCGGAAGCGCTCTTTCTTAGCGTCGTCGAAGACGGCGGCGCCGCGATGTTGAGCCAGTACGACCTGCTGATCGAGTTCGCCCGCCTCTACGACCGTTGGAACAAGCCGGAAAAAGCATGCGTCTATTACCGGATGCTCGACGACATGCATAGGCGCGCCCTGGCCCTGGCGGACGAAGTCTTTACATTCGAGGATGAAGCCGGCGGCCGGGCTGCCTTTGAGCGGGCGAGCGCTTCTTTGTACCGGCGCGTGCGCAAGCTCTCCGCGCTCGGGCAGCGCATCACAGCCTGCCTGAACTATGCGGGCGTGCGCGCCTGCCTGCTCAGCGATCTAAATGAGATCTGCCCCTTTGACGCCATGGAGCTCGTCGTGCGCGAGGAAAAAGAAAGCCATTTCTATCCCGCCGGCCCGCCTGACGGCCTCGTTCGCGGCGCCGTCACGCCATGGGAGCGTTATGACGTTGTGCAGCGCTGCCTATCGCAGGGCGTTCCGCTCAAAATGGCCGACGTCTCCGCCCAAAGGGACGCGCTTCCGCCGCTGCCCGGCGGCGCTATGCCGGCCTCCGGCTGCATGCTGCTGGTGCCCATCCGCTTTCAGGCGCAGGTGCTGGGGCTTTTATACCTGCACCACCCCGCAACGGCCTTTTACGACCAGGAGCATCAGGAGGCTGCGGAAACCCTCTGTTCCAGCCTGGGCATCGCGCTGCACATCATCGGCCAGTTCCAAAACGCGGTGCTCACCAGCCTGACCGATCCGTTGACGGGCATTCACAACCGCGCGGGCCTTTTCCGTCGCGAGGCCGACCTGCGCGCGCGCTGCGGCGGCCGCGCCGCTGTCCTTCTGCTGGATGTGGACGACTTTAAGCAGATCAACGACGCCTGCGGTCACGAGGGCGGGGACGATGTGCTGTGCAGCGTAGGCGCGCTCCTTCGCGATTGGGCCGGTGAAGGCGTCGCCTGCCGCTACGGCGGCGACGAGTTCCTCGTCCTGCTACCCGGCATAGATGAAGACGCGCTGCGCTCGCGCGCCAAAGCGCTGTGCGAGCAGGTGCATGCGCAGGTGCTCAGGCCCGACGGCCGCCCGCTCTCCATCAGCGTCGGCGCCTACGCCTTAAAGCCAGACCAGCCGCTCGCACAGGCCATCTCGCTGGCCGACCGGCTGCTGTATCAGGCCAAAAAAGAGGGAAAAAACCGCGCCTGCGTCGGCGCGGAATAGGTCAGGCACATCCAAAACCCGCGGGCGTCGCCTTAGCGGGCTTTTTTCTTACGTTGGCTGGAAAAGCATTCGCCCTACGCGCACCCAAACCAGCGCTCGTTCGGCAGAAACGAAAGCGTCATGGTTTTCCCGCTCCCGTTCCCTCCAAATACACAAGCGCGTCTTCAAAGGCCGCCTCCAGCGCCTCCGGACGCGCATCATAATGCGCGTTGTCTGTAAAAACCCGGCTGACAAGCCGCCCGTGCAAGGCGGCGTCCCGCTCGCGCACAAGGTTCAGCAGCGCCGCATCCTCGACGCCCCGGCGCTGCGCCTCCAGCCGCAGGCTTGGCCAGGGGCCGTCCGGGCCGGGGTAGCAGATGAACGCATCGCCGCAGGGAAAGCTCGTGCCGATGCCCGTCGGGTTCGGGCATGCGGTCGCTTCAAACGGGTCCATGCCCTCCGGGAACTGGTTAAAACCCCAGTGCAAAAAGCCGCAGACGCGGTTTTTTGAAAAGCCCCAGAAGAGCAGGCGCGTCTTGATGACCGCCAAATCCAAAAAACGGTTGAGCCATTGGCCCTGCGGCCCGCAGCACACGTAGTTCCAGACCTCTTCCCCCAGCGCGGTCAGGCCGTCAAACGCCTCCTTTTGCGCCTCGTATCCCGCCGTGCCGGGCACCCAGACGTCCACGCCGCCGATAAAGGCCGCGGAATCCACCGCCTCGATGACCTTGGCGCCCGGTATGTATTTTCTCAAAACGCTTACCGCCAGGTAATACTGGCGCCTGCGCGCGAGCAGCGCAGCCTCGCCCTTCACGTGGATGTCGGGCTCGTCCAGAACGTGGAAGACCGCCTTGTCCGCCCAGCCGTTTTGCTGTAGAAACGCCGACAGCGCCTTTACATAGGTCACCATGCGCGCATAGCCCTCGTGGCTGTCGATCGCAAGCTCCGGCGCGCACGCGCACTTCAAGTCGTCCGTATACATGTCGGGCGACCCGTCCGCCCGCTCTCCGCGCGAAAGCAGCGGCCCCAGCTCCATGCGGCGCATGCCTTCCTCGAAGAAGATCTGCGCCAAGGGCCGCAGCGAATCGAAGTCCTCGGGCGCATCGCACCTGCCCGCCTGCCCCAGGTCCAGGTAAAACATCGTCTGGTGCATGCGCCGCATCAGGCGCGCATAGCGGCGAACCTGCTCTAAATAGGCCTGCGTTCCCGCCTTGACGCCGTGGCAGCGCTCGATGGCCCCCAGGCTGAACCACGTGGTGGTTTGAAACGCGTCCACGGGAATCTCCACGTCGTATACCCGGACGTTCAGCGTGCAAACGCACGTCTCGCCGCCGCAGTCCGCGATCAGGCGCACCGCGTGCTCTCCCGTGTGGACGCCGTCCGCCGCGCGCAGGCACAGGTAGGCGGCTGCCCTGCCCTCGCAGGTTTCGATCACGCCGTCTGCCCTGGGCTCCAGGCAATCGTATACGCGAAACGGCGCCAGGCGCGTCGCATAGGCCGGCTTTTGCGCCGGCGGGGTTTCAAGCACCATCGCGCCCCCCTGCGATACGCCGTCGCCCGTGTTGTACTCGACGGGGACCGGTCGCATTTGGAACCACTCGGCTGTAAAGGCGCCGCCTTCGATCCGCAGCCGCGCCCTGGCCGCGCCGGTCTTAAGCAGCACCTGCAGGCCGGGCCTGCCGTTTCGGGCCATCGCCAGGCGGAGCTGTGCGGGCAGCGGCCCCAGCGGCGAATCGGGATACAGGAATACCTCCTGCGCGGTAATGATGCCTTCCATACGGGTTCCTCCTCCTCATTTACGAATTTTTGCTTATTCAAACTGCGCGCGGTACAGCTCCGCGTAGAGGCCGCCCTTTCGCATGAGCTGCGCGTGCGAGCCCTGCTCTACGATGTTTCCGTCCCGCACGACCAATATGACGTCCGCGTTCACGATCGTCGATAGCCTGTGCGCGATGACGAAGCAGGTCTTGTCCCGCATGAGGCTGCGCATCGCCGATTGAATGCGCTTTTCCGTGCGCGTGTCGACGTTGGAGGTCGCCTCGTCCAGGATCAGCATATGCGCGCTCTGCAGCATGGCCCGGGCGATGGTGAGCAGCTGGCGCTGCCCTTTGGAGATGTTCGCCCCGTCTTCGCGCAGCACGGTATCGTACCCCTCGGGCAGCTGCATGATCGCCCCGTGGATGTGCGCCGCCTTCGCCGCATTGATCACCTCGTCCCGCGTGGCGCTGCCCGCGCCATAGGCGATGTTCTCGTAGATCGTGCCGCCGAAGAGCCAGGTTTCCTGCAGCACCATCGCGAACGCGCCGCGCAGGCTCGCGCGCGTGACGCGCTGTGTGTCCTGATCGTCGATGGCGATCCGGCCCTGCTGCGGGTCGTAAAAACGCATGAGCAGGTTGATCAGCGTCGTCTTGCCCGCGCCCGTCGGCCCGACGATGGCGACCAGGCTGCCCGGCCGGGCGACGAGGTTTACGTTCTTCAGGATCATCCGGTCGCGGTCGTATCCGAACGACAGGTCTGTGACCGCAACCTCCCCTTCCTCGCAGCGAAGGGGGGCGGCGTCCATGGCGTCCGCGCGTTCCGGTTCCTCGTCCAGCAGGCGAAATACGCGCTCCGCCGCCGCGCAGGCGCTCTGCAGCTCGCTGAGGATGTTCGCCGCCTCGTTGATCGGGCCGGAGAACTTGCGCGAGTAGAGCACGAAGGAGGAGACGTTGCCCAACGTAATGCCGCCCGCAAGGTAGAGCAGCGCGCCCATGACGCTGATGAGCGATAGGGAGATGTTGTTGATCAGGTTGACGCAAGGCCCGGTCATGCTGCCGTAGTACTCCGCGCGGTAGTAGGACTGCACCGCCTCCTCGTTCTTTTCGGCAAACTGCTCTTGCACGTATCGCTCGCGCCTGTAGGCCCTGAGCGTGCGCTGGCCGGAGACCATCTCCTCCACAAAGCCGTTCAGCTCGCCCAGGCTCGCGCTGCGCCGGCGAAAGAGCGGGCGTACCTTGCGCGTCATGTAGCGCGTGAGCAGTATCGAAGCGGGCACCGTCACGCAAAAGACGAGCACAAGCACGGGGGATAGGCGCACCATCATGACGAGCGCGCCGACGACCGTGATGACGCTGGTGAGGATTTGCACCAGGTCGCTGGAGAGCGACGCGTTCACCGTGTCGATATCGTAGCTGATGCGGCTGAGGATGTCGCCCGTCTGCGTGCGGTCGAAGTACGAGATGGGCAGACCCATCAGCTTGTCGAAGACGTCGCGCCGCATCTGCCTCGTGATCCGCTGGCTGATGCGGATCATCAGCATCGCCAGCGCGTAGGATAACACAGAGGACGCGGCGTAGAACGCGATCATCCACCCCGCATAGACGAATACGCGCGCAAAGTCGACGCCGCCCGGCCCGGGCTCGATCGCGTCGATCGCCCGTCCGCACAGCGTCGGGCCGACGAGCGCAAAGAGGTTGCTGGAAAGGGTCAGCGCCATCGCGAGCAATAGCAGCCCCTTGTAGCGCAGCAGATACCGTGCAAGGCGCAGGATCACGCCGCGCCGGTCCTTCGGGCGTTCAAGATTCCCTCGCATCTGCGGCATCCCCCTCGCCTCCCATCTGTATGCTCGCCGTCTCGCGGTAGGCGGCGCAGGTCGCCATGAGCTCCTCGTGCGTGCCCAGGCCGAGCATTTCCCCTTCCTCCAGGACGAGGATGCGGTCCGCCCGCCGCACGGTCGAAACGCGCTGGGCGATGAGCACCGTCGTGGTATCGGGGTAGCTCTCGCGCAGCGCCCGGCGCAGGGCCGCGTCGGTGCGGTAGTCGAGCGCGCTGCTGGAATCGTCCAGGATGAGAATTTCCGGGCCGCCCGCCAGCGCGCGGGCGATGAGCAGGCGCTGGCGCTGCCCGCCGGACAGGTTCGTGCCCTTGGCGGTCAGCAGGTGCCCGTAGCCGTCCGGCAGCGCCTCGATGAACTGAGCCGCCTGCGCGCACCTCGCGGCGCGCTCGATCTGCTCCCTGGGCAGGCCGCGGCCCAGGTCGATGTTCTCGTAAATCGTATCGGCAAAGAACGCGTCGCTTTGAAACGCCACGCCGAACATGCGGTGCAGCTCCTCCGCGGGGATGGAGCGCACGTCGCGCCCCGATATGCGGATATGCCCCTCATCCGCCGGATAAAAGCGCTGCAACAGTTGAATTAGCGTCGTCTTGCCGCTGCCGGTCGCGCCCATCACGCCCAGCGTCTGTCCGCGCCCCAGCGAAAAGCTGATGTGCGACAGGGCCTTGCCCTGGCCGCTGTAGGCGAAGCTGACATCCTCAAAGCGGATGTGGTCGTCTGTGGCGATTCT
The DNA here is from genome assembly GCA_023404715.1 of Bacillota bacterium. Classification (GTDB taxonomy): domain Bacteria; phylum Bacillota; class Clostridia; order Christensenellales; family Aristaeellaceae; genus Beduinella. Next base: position 15,174 of record JAEYAR010000178.1, read on the forward strand.
ATCCGCTTCGCGCTCTTCCTCCGCCTCCTCCGGGGCGTCCAGCACCTCCTGAATGCGCGCGGCGGACGTGCTGGCCTGCGAGTAGAGCACGAACATCCGGTTGACGGAGAGCAGCGCGTTGAGGATGATCGTAAAGTAGGTCAGAAAGGCGATGATCTTCCCCGGCTCGGTGCGGCTTTGCTGCACCAGAAACGCGCCCGCCACGATGACGCCCGTGAGCCCCAGGTTCAGCAGCAGGTTCATCAGCGGGTTGGTCGCCGCCATGACCGTGGAGGCGTGCGTCTCCTTGTCCGATACCTCCGCGTTGATGCCGGCAAAGCGCCGCATCTCGTAATCCGTGCGCGAGAGCGCCTTGATGACGCGGATGCCCGTCACGTTGTCGCGTACGATGCGCACCATGCGGTCCCCCGCCTCGCGCACCAGCCCGTAGAGCGGGATGCCCCGCCGCGAGATGACGACGATGCCCACCGCCAGCAGCGGCAGCGTCGAGAGCAGCACGAGGCTCAGGTTGACGTCCAGCATCAGCGTCACCGTCACGCCGCCCAGCAGCAGGATCGGCGCGCGCACGCCCAGCCGCTGGATGCGCCCGAGGAACGCGTTCATGTTGTACGTGTCGCTCGTCAGCCGCGAGATCAGGCTGGGCGCGGTAAACGCGTCCATCTGGCGGCTGGAGAGGGTGGACACCTTGGCGAACAGGTCGCGCCGGATGGCCCGCGTCGCGTCGCGCGATACGCGCGAGGCCATGCGGTTGGCGACAACGTTGCCCACCACCGCTACCCCCGAACAAAGGAGCATCCCCAGCCCCCACAGGTAGATGGCATTTTTGCTGCCCGTGGGCACGACTTCGTCGATCATGTGCGCCAGTATCCAAGGCAGCAGCAGATCCATGATCGTGCCGATAAACTTGATCACAAGCCCCAGCGCCATGCCGCCCGCGTAAGGCCGAAGGTACGCGAGGATCTTTCGCATCGGTCCGTCCTCCGCATATGAAAAGATGATTTCAGTATACAGCCGACGTTTTACAATTGTCAATCCGCCAGCGTCAAAATTGCACACAAAAAGCGTGAGGCGCCCGCCTTGCAGGATGATCAGATTGACAAACCGTCAAGACATGGTACAATCAACGCGTAAGCAATGGACGCACGGTTGCTGCGCCAAACCGCTCGAAAGGAATGAGAAACGCATGAAGGATCTAACGCTCACGCAGGCGTACCTGCTCTGCCTGCTCAACGAAAAAGGGAAGGTCCCCGCGATGGATGTGGACGGCCAAGTCTGCCTGGTCGCGGGCGGGTTGGTCGAGCTTTGGCTGGACGGCTGCATCGAAATCGATCAGAAAAAGGTGACTGCCTTGAAAGCCCTCCCCGCGGATAAGGAGCATCTGCGCACGCTGTACGCCTATGTCTCCCAATCCAAGCCCGTATCTCTGGAAAAGGTCGTCGAAGGCTTCCACTATTCCGTTACGAACAGGCTATTTAACGAGTTGCTCGAAGGCATCGGCGATTCGCTGAATCGCGCCGGTCAGGTCGCCCTCGGTCAGGGCGGGCTGATGGGGGATAAAAAGACGTATGTCCCGCAAAAGGACGCTGTCAACGCCGTGGTCGGTCAGGTGCGCGAAGAGCTGCTGGAGGACGGCGAAATGACGCAGGAGGTCGCCGCGCTGGCCGCCCTGCTGGAGCGCAGCGGCGCCATGAAGACCTATTTTTCAAAGTTTGAGCTCAAACAGATGAAGGAGCGCCTCAAGGCCGTGATGGACGCACCGGCAGGCAAGGTGATCAAGGAGATGGCCGACGCCTTGGAAAGCCTGATCACCGTCATGACGAGCTTTATCGTCTTACCGCATTGACAGGACGACCATTTTTCAGATGCCGGTGATACAAAGAACGCGATGGGCGCGCCCGATTTAGGGCATCCCACCGCGTTCTCTTTACCCTTCCCCGTAATACTGCGCCTGCGCGTGCCACAGCCTGGCATACAGCCCGCCCACGTCGGCGAGTAGCGCCTCGTGTCCGCCCTGCTGTACAATCCGGCCCCCTTCAAATACGGCGATGGCGTCGCAAAAGCGGCAGGAGGCCAGGCGGTGGCTGATATATACGGCCGTCCGATCGCCTACAATGGCGTCAAACCGCGTATACGTCTCGCATTCGGCGATCGGGTCAAGCGCGGCGGTCGGCTCGTCGAGCACGATGAACGGCGCCCGCCTGTACAGCGCACGGGCCATGGCGATCATCTGCGCCTCGCCGCCGGAGACCTCGACGCCTTTCTCGTCATAATCCCTGTAAAGGCAGGTCGCGATGCCCTCCGGCATGCTCTGTAGGCGGTTTCCCAAGCCCGCCTCGCGCAGGCAAGCCTCTACGCGCGATGCGTCGTATTCCGTGCTCGCCGCCACGTTCTGCGCGAGGCTAAACGAAAAGAGCTTGAAGTCCTGAAAGACGACTGAAAAGACGGACATGTAATCGTCGTAATCGTATTCCCGGATGTCGATGCCGTTCAACAATATAGCGCCCTCGTCTGGATCATAAAGCCGGCAAAGCAGCTTGATAAACGTCGTCTTCCCGCTGCCGTTGGGCCCGACGACCGCCAGGCGCTTGCCTGCGCTCAACTTAAACGATACATGGCGCAGCGCGTACGATGCGGCGCCCGGATACTTGAAGGACACGTCGCGAAATTCGAGTATGTAGCCGTCGCCTCCGCATTTTGCACGCTTGTCGACGTTCAAGGCGCCCTGATCCTTCTCGTTTGGAATGTCCAGGTAATCAAAGAGCCCCTGCAGGTGCCCGCAGTAAACCTCATTATCCGCGAGGACGAACAGCATATCGCGCACGCCCTCGCTGAGCCTTGTGAGCACGCCGACGTATTGCACGATGCTTCCGACGCCGAACGCGCCGAAATATGCTTTGAGCACGACGAACAGGTAGCAAACCGCTTGTGTGACGCCGATGGCCGCGCAGGCGATAGAGGGAAAGGCCGCCATTTTGAGGATGGATCGGTTGTCCTCCCGCTCCTTTTGCATGAGCTGTGCAAACGCGCGGTCAGCGATGCCTTCCTGCCTGTATATGCGCACATCCTTCGCGCGTTCCGGGCTCATGTACAGCTCGCGTCCGTAAAACATGAACGTGCGGTTGAACCATACCGTCCCTTTGCACCATGCCTCAAATACGTCGTTTTCCCGAGCGGTAGCCCGCGCATTGCAAAGGCCTCCCCATGCGATACAGATGAGCAGCGCCGGTATGCAAAGCGGCGAATCCAGGACGGCGTTCCCCGTCGTTTGCGTAAAGAGCGTGACGGTCAACGAGATCGATACGGCGATGCTCACCGTCGCCTGAACCAGCCCGGTGATTCCCCATACGAGCTGTCCTAACCCGTTTCCGAACATATAGAGGTTCTCTTCCGCTCGCTTTCGCTGATGCTGAATCCCTGCGTCTTCCAAGTCGGCGAAGTCCATGGCCATCTGTTTGTCGGAGAAAACCTGACCGAAGCGTTCGAACATCTGCGATTCCATCTCGCTACAGATCCGCTCCAGGGCGCCACCGAGGAGAGACGCGGCAAATCCCAAGGTGACGGTGGCGATGACATAAGCCGCTATGGCGACGACGCTTCGCCCATCAGAAATCTCGCCGATGATTCGCGCGGAAAACCAAAGGGTAATGAAAGGCTGTAGGGAGGTTACGAGCGCGGATAGCGCCTTATCCCGCGCGAGGCCGGGACAATACTTCCCAAGCAGCCGATAGCCGCGCGCGGTGATTGCTATCCGCTCCCTTAGCGTCTGCTTTATGTGCATTGAGCCCCCTCCTCCGCCCCGCGCTGCTCACGGTAGTATTGGGCCTGCGTCTCATAGAGGTGAAAGTACTCGCCTCTTTGCGCGAGCAGGCTTTCGTGCGTCCCCTCCTCCGCGATCGCGCCGCCGCTTACCAGCACGATCCGGTCGCAAAAGCGCGTGGATGCGAGCCGGTGGGAGATGAAAACAGTCGATCTCCCCCGCATCATCTCGTCATAGGTTTCGTAGAGCCTGTTTTCTGCGATCGGGTCGAGCGCGGCCGTCGGTTCGTCTAGAATCGTCAACGGCGCGGTCTTGTAAAGCGCCCTTGCGAGCAGCAGCTTTTGAATCTCGCCGCCGGTAAGCTCCACGCCCTCGTCGTGAATCGTCTTGCCCACGCTGCTCTGCGCGCCCCGTGGCAGCGAATCCACCTTGTCCCCAAGCCCGGCCCGGCGCAGGCATTGCTCAACCTTGCCATGGTCGATCTTTTCACGCTCCGTCTCGGCGACGATTTCATCGATCGTCACGGGCAGAATGCTGAACTGCTGAAAAACGGCGGAAAATAGAGCGTAATAGCTTTGGCGGTCGTAAGCGCGCACGTCGACGCCGTCGTAGAGCACCGCGCCCTCGGTCGGATCGGTAAGCCCGCAGATCAGCTTGACGAGCGTCGTCTTCCCCGCGCCGTTGAGGCCGACGACGGCCAGGTGTTCGGCCGGGGAGATCGTAAGGCATATATCCTTCAGCGTATCCTCCTGCGCCCCAGTATAACGGTAGCTGACGTGGCGAAGCTCGATCGTGCCGGGCTTTGTGCGCATACCGTCCGTTTGAAGCCCGCCGTCCCTTCTATAGCGCTCTGGAAAAGCGAGATACGTCCGCAGGTAGTTAAAAGCAAGGCCGATACGGCTGAGCGCATTTACCTGGCCCAATATGCCGTCGAGCCATATCGAGAAGCCCGTAATTACGCCGAAATACAGCACAAAATCCGCAACGTCGATCTTCGCATTCAACACAAGCGCCAGCAAATAAGCGTAAGAGGCGCCCTCCCGCACAAGCGAAAGCCCGCTGCCAAAGGCCGTGACGCCCAGCACGTTCGCCGCATAGCGCTTATACCATCCGGCCAAGCCTTTCAGGTTTTCATTGTAGACCCGTTTAAGCCACGGCGCCATCCGATAGAGACGGATGTCTTTGGCTGAGCGGATGTCGCCCGAAACGCCGCTAATGTAATGCATCCGCTGGTTATATGCGATTTTTTCCTCGTTGTGTGTCTTTGTCCATCGTATCAAGCGTTTGTGCCACAAATAGCTTGCGTACGTCGTCGCAATGAGAAACAGCACGACGAGCGGGCTCAGCTCTGCTAGCAAATAAAAGTATACGGTGAATCCGAGCACGTTCGACAGCAGGGATACGCCAGCGTCGTAGATCTGCGTGAGGGCCGAGAAGTGGCCGTTGCACGCTTGAAAGCTCTCGTTCTGTAGCTTGCGAAAACGCGCGTCTTCTTGATTGCAGTAGTCGGTGGTCAGCCCCTTTTGGGCTACCTTACGCAAGTAAAAGGCGTTCATCTTGAACTTATGATGGTAGATGAGTTTTTCAAAGAGACGCCTAAGACCCATGATCAGCGCCAGGCTCAGCGCAAACCCCAAAGTCGCCGCAATGAGCTCGCCCATGCCGCTGCCGGAGGTGATCTTCTCGATAACGGCCTTGGGCAAAAACGTCGAAAGCACCGGCGCCACGACGTTCGTCAGCGCCGCGAGCAGGCACCAAAGCAGCAAGGGTGGATAGCACGCGGCCGTGTTGCGGATGCAAAAGCACACGTTGTCGAGGATCGAATGCGTCTTTACATCCAGCTCGCAAGCCGGGTCTTCAGGCTTCACGGGCTCACCCCCTCCTTCTCCAAAAGCGGTGCGAACGTTCCCGTCGCACCGCTTTTTCAAACTGTTTTGCGCGATCTTCCTCCATTATCCCGCCTGCCGGATCTCCCACGTCCCCGGCCCCAGGCGGACGCAGCCGTCCTCCAGCAGCGCGGGCTGACCGTTTACCGTGAGGCGGCCGCCCGTCTTCTCCGGCACGAAGCGCGCCTGCGCGTCAAAGGGCACCTGTACGTTGTAGACGACGCCCGCATCCGTCCGCTGCCAGCCGCAGACGTAGCGCCCCGCCGCCGAATCATATACGGCGCGCGCGCCCTCCAGGCGTCCGTCGCTGTGCGGCTCGATCAGGGCGCGCTTGAAGCCGGGCGCGTCCGGGTTCAGGCCGCACATGCACCGGTACATCCACTCGACCACCGAGCCGTAGGCGTAATGGTTCATGCTGTTCATGCCCGTGTCACTCACCAGGCCGCTGGGCAATACGGAGTTCCACCGCTCCCACACCGTGGTCGCCCCCATGTTCACCTCATACAGCCAGCTCGGGTAGTCCTCCTGGAGCAGCAACGTGTACGCGCAGTCGGACAGGCCGCACTTCGTCAGCGCGCGCAGCAGGTAATAGGTGCCCACAAAGCCCGTATCCAGGTGCATGTCCCGCGCCTCGAGCCGCGCCTTTAAATCGCGAATCAGCCGCGCGCGGTGCGCCTGCGGCGCGAAGTCCATGAACAGCGCCATGACCAGCGCGGTCTGCGTCGGCACGGCGATGCGCCCGGTGACCGTGAAGTATTCCGCCTGAATCGCGCGCTTCACCTCCTGCGCCAGCCGTTCGTAGCGCGCACGCTCCGCGTCGCGCCCGAGCACGGCCGCGGCCTTGGCCGTGATGTGCGCGGAATAGTAATAGTAGGCCGAGGCCACGAAATAGGGATCCGTGCCGCCGAAGCTCGTCTCCTTGTCCGGGTTGTCCAGCGCCAGCCAGTCCGCGAAGTGGAACCCGCACGACCACAGGCGCGTGCCGCCGCAGAGCCGCTCATCCTGGTCGTTTATGTAATCCACCCAGCGCGTCATGTTCTCAAAGTGGCGCGCCAGCAAATCCTTGTCGCCGTAGAACGTGTATAGCGTCCAGGGGATCAACACCGCCGCGTCGCCCCACGCGCAGGAGCCGTGGTCGCTCGAGAAGGCGGTCGCCTTGTCCATCACCCGCCGCAGCCTGCTGATCACGTCCGGCACGACGAACGGCACCGAGCCGTGCAGGTCGCGTTGCTCGCGCACCATGTCCTCCAGATACTTGGCGTAAAAGGCAGGGGTATATTGGTTGAAGCTCGCGGTCGGCGCGAACACCTGCGCGTCGCCCGTCCACCCCATGCGCTCGTCGCGCTGCGGGCAGTCGGTCGGCACGTCCACAAAGTTGCCGATCTGCCCCCAATACGCGTTTTGAATCAGGCGGTTGACCTTTTCGTTCGACGTCACGAGGCTGCCCGTGTCCGCAAGGTCCGAATGCAGCACGCAGGTGGTGAAGTCGTTTAGGTCGATTTTCTCGATGCCCGTCACCCGCACGAAACGGAACCCGTAGAACGTGAAGTGCGGCCGCGCATGAGCGCGGCCCCCGCCCGAGATGTAGGTATACGCCTGCTTGGCCGTGCGCAGGTTCTCCTGGTAGAAGCAGCCGTTTTGAAGCAGCTCGCCGTACTCCAGCTTCGCCTGCGCGCCCGCGGGCAGGCAGACGTCGAATTCGACCCAGCCCGTCATCACCTGGCCGAAGTCGAGCACCCATTCGTCCCCCGGCGTGCGCAGCAGGCGCTCCGCCCTGCGGCGCGCCATAATGCGCAGCGGCGGGCTCAGACGGTCGCCGCAGGGCCCCTCCGGCGCCTGCGCGCGCACGGCGGGCATGAGCGTCCCCGCCGCCTCCAGGCGCGCGTCGTACGTTTCGCCGTCGTAAATGCCGCTCTCCAGCACGGGCGAGGGCAAGCAGCCCCAACGCTCGTCCGAGCCGAGCACGAATTCGCCGCCCGGCAAATCCGCGCGCAGCTCCAGCAGCATTTGCATGTGTTCGCCGTAGACGTCCGTGCGGCCCCCGTCAAACCCGATGCGGCCCTTGTACCAGCCCGCGCCGAGCATTACGCGCAGCTCGTTCTCCCCCGCGCGCAGCAGCCCCGTCACGTCGTAGGTCTGCACCTGGATGAGGCGCTCGTAATCGGTGTAAAAGGGCGCGAGGTATTCGTCGTCCGCCTTCTCGCCGTTGACGTACAGCTCGTAAAGCCCTACGCCCGTCATGTAGATGCGCGCCTTTTCGGGCGCCTCCGCGAGGTCGAAGCGGCGCACCATCACGGGGTGCACGTCCTTGTCAAAGGGCGCGCGGATCCACGCTGCCTCCCAGGGCTCGTCCCGCTTGCCCGTCTCAAAAAACGCCGGTTCGCTGACGCCAAAGTCGCCGTCGTCCGCCCAGACGCCGGCGCGCCAGTAGTAGCGCGTGCGGGGCTTGAGCGCCAGGGGCGGCGTAAAGCCGAGCGAGGAGATGTCCTCCCGGCGCCCGCTGTCAAAGAGCGTCCCGGCGAAGTCCGGCGTGAGGCTCACCTCGATGCGCGCCGCCGCCTGGCGTTTGCCCGTGGATTCCTCCACGACGTAGGAGAGGCCCGGCGCCTCCAGCCGCGTCCCGATCGGGTTTATCAGGTGGTCTGCCCGAAGCTTTTCGATCTTCATGCGCTTCCTTCTTTCCCTTGTGCTTTCGCTTGTTCGCCATGCTGCGTCCGCCGCCTTGTCGCTTCGCGCGGCCGCCATTTTGCCTCCATTATAGCAGGCGCGATGCGGGGCCGCAACCGCAAATTCGCCGCGGGCCCTTGACGCTGCGCGAACGGGGACTTACAATGAAAGCAGCTCATCCTGACAGAGAAAGGAGCCTCCTTATGCAGATCGGTTTACGCATCCACGACGCCGCGCCCGGCACGCTCGCGCAGCGGCTCTCCCTGATCCGAGATCAGGGCTTTACCTGCACCCACCTGGCGCTCTCCAAGGTGTGCCCGGGGATCCCCTTCACCCCCGAGGCGCTGACGCCCGGCCTCGCCATGCACCTGCGCCATACCTTTGAGTCGGCCCATCTGGACATCGCGGTGCTCGGCTGCTATCTCAACATCGCCACGCCCGATCCGGCGGAGTGGGCGCAGACGCTGCGCCTATACGAGGCGCACCTGCGCCTGGCCCCTCAGCTCGGCTGCGGCGTGGTGGGCACCGAGACGGGTGCGCCCAATACCGCCTACCGCCCAGAGCCCGCCTGCCGCACGGAGGAGGCGCTTTCGCTCTTTGTCTCGCGCCTGCGGCAGATCGTGCGCATCGCCGAGCAGACGGGCGCGCTGCTGGCGATCGAGCCCGTCTGCCGCCACATCGTGTATAGCGCTGAGCGCGCCCAGCGCGTGCTGCGCGAGGTCGCCTCCCCCAACCTGCGCATCATCCTCGACCCGGTCAACCTGATCGACGACGCGGATTGGGCGCGCAGCGGCGAGATCGTGGAGGACGCCATCGAGCGCCTGGGCGAGGCGACGGACGTGGTCCACCTCAAGGATTTCACGGTGCAGGACGGCCGCATGGCCTTCACCGCGCCCGGCCTGGGCCGGATGGATTACCGGCCTGTTTTGCGCTTTATGAAGCAGCGCAAGCCCATGATCCAGGCGACGCTGGAGGATACGCGGCCCGACAACGCACAGGCCGCGCGCGCCTACCTGGAGCGGGTCTATCAGGAGCTGTAACGCACGAAACAGTAGATAAGGGCGCAAAAAAGCGGCCTCGCACCGGGAATGCGAAGCCGCTTTGATTATGCCTTGGGCCTGTAGCTGACGAACGCCAGGCGCTTGCCGTCCGGCGACCAGGCGTTGACGTTGAGCGTTCCCTGCCCGCCGAAGAGGCGCGCGAGCACCCGGTGCGCCCCGCCCTGCGCGGGCATGACGCGGATCTCGACGTCCTTGTTCGCCGGATGATCGCCCGGCCGCACGTCGCCCTTGCGGTAGGCGATGTAGGCGACCTGCGATCCGTCGGGCGACACGTGCGGGAACCAGCTGTTCGCATCCTCGTCAAACGTCATCTGCGTCTGCTCTGAGCCGTCCGCCTTCATGCGGAAGACCTGCATCAGGCCCGTGCGCACGCTGTTGAACCAGATGTGCTCGCCGTCCGGCGCGTATTCCGGCCCGTCGCTGAGCCCCGGCGCGTCGGTCAGGCGCGTCTCCACCCCGCCCTGCACGGGGATCGTATATACGTCGTATTCGCCGTTCCGCTCCGCGCAATAGGCCAGCGTGCGCCCGTCGGGGGACCAGCCGTGCAGATAGCTCGGGGCGATCGGGGTGATCAGAACCGGCGCGCCGCCCGTAAGCGGCAGCACGTAGACGCGCGATTGCCCGTCCTCCGCCGTGTGGTGGCTGACGCCGATCGATCGCCCGTCCGGCGAGAGCACGTGGTCGTTGTTGCAGCGGTCGGCAAAGCCTGTGTCGATCCGTTCCTGCTTGCCCGTTCGCAGGTCGTAGGCGTAAAGGCCGCCGCCCGCGTTGTAGACCAGGCGGTCATCCCGCGTCCAGTTCGGCGCCTCGATCAGCCGGTCCATCTCGCAGACGACCTCGCGCGCCCCTGTATCGGCGCGCACGATTTCCAGCACGGAGACGGCCCGCCTTTCCTCAAAGGCAGGCCGCTTCGTCAGCACATTCATGATATCCCTCCCGTCGGTTTATCCGTTTTGTTCAGGATAGCACGCTGCGCTTCCCCCTGTCAAGGCCGCGCCTGATCTTGGAATGGGTTTAATCGATGGCCGACCGCCAGAGGCCGTGCAGGTTGCAGTATTCGTAGGCGTAGACCGGGCGCTCCTTGGGCCCCAATGGGAAGTGCGCGATGGGCTCCTCCTTCAGGGACAGACGCCGTAGCGTAAAGCCGCAATCCGTCTCCAGCACGATGAATTCGATGTGATGCTCTTCCGTCATCGGGTGGATCACGGAGCCCACCTGCACCTTTACCTCGCCCTGCCCGCGCTCCACCACCGGCAGATGCTTTTCCACGGCCCCGTCGTGCTCCGCCGCGGTGACCTCCTTGAGCTTCTCGCCGCAGCACGTCAGCGGATGCTCCGTCGTATCCACGGACACGACCATGTGCCCGCACTCCTCGCAGCGATAAAAACGCAGTTTCTTTTCCATAAACATGCCTCCCATGCCCATTCTTCGCTATCAGCTTGGCCCAAACGCCTCGCTTCTATGTACTCCTGCCCCGTTTTATGCCAAATTTTCCGCGCTTCGCTCAAAAAATTCTTTACAACCGGCCTGCGGGATGATATAATAGATTCCGTCTTCAAACGACATGCGGGAATGGCGGAATTGGCAGACGCGCTAGATTCAGGTTCTAGAGAGGGCAACTTCATGCAGGTTCAAGTCCTGTTTCCCGCACCACAATCCGTCTCGAAAGAGACGGATTGTTTTCTCTTCCAATGTAAAATCGGCCCGTTTCATGGCGAAATCAGGCCGGTTTTTTGTATTTTTTGCTTATCTATGCTCTATTTCCTTCAAATTGGAATAGGCATCAGCGCCGCGCCTTAGGGTTGCCAAAAGGCAGGGTAAACGCTTTGTCAGACTGTGGTGGAATCCGCTTATACATCTTACAGCTTCTCGCAGACCACCTTGCACCGCTTCTTGCAGAATGCGATCCCGTAGGCGAGGATATGATCTCTGCCGTCGTTTCGCAGCCACTCATCATAGCGCCGGTCTTTGATCTGCGTCATCGCTTTTTTGCAGCCTTCGTCCAGCGCCGCGATGCTGGGCGCGTACTTGATTTCGACGACAATTCCCGTGTGCGTATCCTTCGTCGGCATTAAAAGAATGTCGCTGAATCCATCACCGGATTCTACGTTTGACTTGATCTTCCATCCGGACACGCTTTTGAAAAGTCCCAGCAGCAATCCATGATAGAAGTTCTCCTTCTGCTCGTCCCGCGCCTTGGTGTCCAGAATGCTGATCATGCCGCTCATGATCACGATCAGGCTTTCGCTGATGGCCTCCGCATCTCCGTTCAAAAACGCTTGGCGAAGCGCCTGCATAGATTGTTTGTCTTTTTCTATGCTCTCGTTAAACCATTCCTGGATCTGGAGGATGAACACTTCCCGCACCTCGCGGTTGGGGATCTTCAGCTTATACGCGCCCTCCCGCGTCTTGCCTTCGTGGGTCAGATAACCCGTCGTAAACAATACGCTCCACAGGTTGTCGATATTTTTCCTTATCTCAGCGTAGGTCAGCTCCAGTCGGACCTTTTTCTCGATGCTCTCTCCTGCGATCAGCTGCTCGATCTCATCCTGCGTGGTCGGGTCCGCGTCCTCTACGAAATCCTTTACCAAATCATTGCCGCTGCTGTTAATCCAGAATGCCTGCGGTTCTTCTCGTGGGTTTGACAGCAGCTTCTTGGTATAGTTGACCACGTCCCACGGGCAGTATACATCCGCATCCCCAAAACGATAGCCATCGTACCACTCTTTGATTTCAGCGAAATGATCCTCCAGTCCATAGTACGCCAGCAGTTGCTTGACTTCTTCGTTCGTAAAGCCGAATTGCTCGTCATGCCGCGTATCTACGATAGAGTTCACATCAAAATTATTTAGCCCTGTGAAGATGCTTTCCTTGGACACCCGCAGACAGCCGGTCAGCACAGCGAATTGCAGACTATCATTGGTCTTAAGTGCTTGTTCGAATAACGCGCGTATCAAATCGACCATCTCGCTATAGTAACCGTTATGATATGCCTTATCCAGCGGCACATCGTATTCATCGATCAGCAGGATTGCCTTCTGACCGTAGTGCTGAAAGAGTAGAGATGTGAGCATTTTCAGGCTATCCACTATGTCTTCCGCACTCTCCCGGCGTTCAAGTATCAGCCTCATCGGCTGTTTATCTGTTTCTGATATTTTATCACTTTCCAGAAGAAATTGTAATCTTGACACTTCAGAAATAATGATCCGTCTCAGACGCTCATACGCATCCTCAAACGTCAGCCTGTTCACGCTTTTAAGCGTGATAGACACCACCGGGAACTTACCCATATAGGCTTCGCATAGTGCCTTTTCTTTGCTGATCTCTAGCCCATTGAACAGCGCGGGATCTGCTCCAACCTCAAAGAAGCTCTTCAGCATGCTCATGTTCAGCGTCTTGCCGAAACGACGCGGGCGGGTAAATAGGTTCACTTCACCCCAATTGTTCAACAGATCCCGAATCAGACCCGTCTTATCCACATAATAGAATCCAGCTTTGCGGATCTTTTCAAAGCTATCAATACCAACCGGCAGCATCTTGTTCTCCATCTATCTGCACCGCCTTTCTGGTGGATCGTTTATGCCGTTGCAGCTCTGCCGCAGCAGGCCTTCCTCAACTATTCGCTTCTCTGCGTCTGCCAGCCTGCCACTGCAACCCGCATCTGCAAACCTATGCTCCGTCTCTATTTTATCCTAAACCCTCCGACATAGCAAGGCATGCGCCCAAAGATAACAAAATACCACGGCTTGCCATCGAAGCGGATCAGCGTGCAAGCCCAAAACAGCAAAAGCCGACCAGCTGGCAATTATGCCTCGAAGCTGGCCGGCTTACGATATGATTCGTAAGCGCCACAAAGGAACCGTATAGACAAAGCGGCGCAATACAGAGGGTTGAGCTTGTTAAGGCATCGATGCCCTATCCCATATTCCCCCGGCTCTACAGAGCCCCCAGCCTTACAGCTTCTCGCAAACCACCTTGCACCGCTTTTTACAGAACGCGATGCCGTAGGCGAGGACGTTCTCTCTGCCGTCGCTTCGCAGCCGCTCATCGTACCTGCGCGTCTTGACCTGCTCCATCGCTCTTTCGCACGCCTCGTCCAGCCCTGCGATGCTGGCCGCGTACTTCACCTCGATCACGATCCCCGCGTCCGGATCCTCCGGCTCGATCAGGATGTCGCTGAAACCCTCGCCCGACTCCGCGTTGGATAGGATCAGCCAACTCGGCTCGCTGCGCAGCAGTCCCAGCAACAGCCCGTGATAGAAGTTCTCCTTCTGTTTCTCCTGCGCCTTCGTATCCAGTATGCTGATCATCCGGCCCATGATCACCGTCAGACGCCTGCCGATTTCCTCCGCGTCCCCCTCCAAAAACGCCTGACAAAACGTCTGCATGGGCGCTCTATCCTGAACAAAGGTTTCCTTGAACCATTCCTGAATTTGCAGGATAAACACCTCCTGCACCTCGCGGTTCGGAATTTTCAGCTTATATCTTCCATCCTCCGTTTCGCCGTCCTGGGTCAAATAGCCTGTCGTAAACAATACGCTCCACAGATTGTCGATGCTCTTATCGATCTCGTTATAGGTCAGCTCCATATGCACTGCCTTTTCGATGGCGTCTCCCGCAATCAGGCGTTCAATCTCGTCCTGCGTCGTCTTATCCGCCTTATCTACAAATCTTTTCACCATTTCATTTCCGCTCGTGTTGATCCAGTAGGCCTGCGGCCTGGCGTCCGGCTTGCTGCACAGCAGATCCACATGATTGATCACATCCCACGGGCAATAGATGTCCGCATCCCCAAACCGATAGCCGTCATACCATGCTTTCGTTGCCTCGTATTGGGCAGATAACCCAAAATCCCGTAGAAGCAGACGTACCTCGTCATCTGTAAAACCAAACGCTTCGTCAAACCGGGGGTCCAGGATGGACAGCACCTTCAAATTGTTCAGTCCCGTAAAGATGCTCTCCTTCGATACCCGCAGGCACCCAGTCAGTACCGCAAATTGCAAATAATCGTTCGTCTTCAGCGCCTGCCCGAACAGGCCACGGAGCAGCGCCACCATCTCCTCGTAGTACCCGTGCACAAACGCCTTGTCCAGCGGCACGTCGTACTCGTCAATGAGTAAAATCGCCTTCTGCCCGTAGTGCTTATAAAGAAGCTCAGTAAGCAGCACGAGAGACTTTTGAATGACCGTCTCCTCGGCTTTGTTGGACATCAAAGTGATAAAGCTCTGTTTATCCAACTCCGATAGATTGTTGCTGCTCTGCAAAAAATGCAGCCTCCGTATTTCCTTTTGAATAATCTCCCCAAGCATGCTGCACGCATCCTCAAACGTCAGCCCGTCCACGCCCTTGAGCGAGATGAACACCACGGGGAACTTGCCCATATATGTTTCGCACAGCGACGTGTCCTTTGAAATCGCCAGCCCCTCGAACAGTGCGGCATCCGCGCCGATCTCAAAGAAGCTCTTCAGCATGCTCATGTTCAGCGTCTTGCCGAAGCGACGCGGCCGGGTGAACAGATTTACTTCTCCCCAATTGCCCAGCAGATCCCGGATCAGACTGGTCTTATCCACATAGTAGAAGTCTTCCCTGCGCAGTTTTTCAAAGCTATCGATCCCTACCGGCAATTTCTTGCTAACCATTTAGCCGCACCGCCCTTCTGGTGGCCTGTCTCGCTTTTAGCATGCTATAACCTGCTTTTATTCTACCGCAAATCCGGCGCTAGAGCAAGGCTCGCAGAACAAGAATACACATACAGGCGAATACGGCTCTAACCGATATTTCAGGTTCACCAATGCCACCAGCCCATCTATCTGTTTGCGAAAATCTATATCCACACGCAAGGTAGATATACCCAACTCACTCCGTGATCGCCTTCAAAATGGGTTCCTCAGCCTTTCCACGATCCTTCCCAGTTACTCCGGATCCGCGCTTAATCCTACTTCTATGATACAATCCCTCACCTGGATCCGATACGCATACGGCGCATTCCCCGGCTTCAGAAACCTATGGTGTGATCCTGCTTGCCTCGAAAGTCCAAACACATAAACTTTTTCATTGAGCCGTTATTTCCCTAGTTTTTTCTGTGTGCTCTGCTCTATCATTTTCTTAGCAGTGCTGGCCTGCCCATGCTCCACAAGGGTCTTCATCCCCTCAGTTATACCACCGCCGCCAGTTGCTTTTGAGCCGCCACCGATATTTGATATCTGTGCGATTGTTTTCGCAGCTCCGTGCAGATCCTCTATTCGTGTTCCTGTACTGGCTGTCGGTTTGGATAGCCCTTCGGTAATCTTCTTCTGTGTTTGATTGTATACTTGGTCAACAACCTGTGGAAACGATGGCCGCTGCGGACGAGTTATCGCTGTAGTTGGTTTCTTTTTGAATATACTAAACAGGCCCATTTTACGCTTTCCTCAACACACGCTTTGAATTCGCAATTAGCAAATCGTTCGAGAACGGTCCTCTGTATGCTTCTTCATCCAGGAAGGCCAACATTTCCATTGCATCGTCCTTATCCGCGGGAATAACGATCTTGCCATCCCGAATCTTGATATCAATTCTAGAACTCTTTGCAATGCTCATAATCTCTTTTGCCGTGTGCTCCTTAAGCACTCCGGAGTCATTGATCATCGCAATCTTCCGGCGAACATAAGTGTTTGCCATTTCACTGAAGGCCTCAGCGTTTTCAAAAATCAGCGCATCGTTCTGCGTGAAAGCAGTCACCTCCGGATCAGATGCCGAACGATAATACTCACGGAGGTCGAATACTTGTCTTGCAAAATAGAAGGATGCAAACTGGAGCTCTTCACCGGTATAGAAGCAATCAATGTTGTAGGTGATTCCGATTCCAAAGTGCTTCTCAGGCTTAAACGTGTTATTGGAATGGAAAAGCCGGAACGGTAGTGTTGTCAGGTTCTGTTCTTTACGATACCGCTGGAAGCCAATATTAAAATGCTCTCCCGCTTCATCCTGAGTCCGCTCACCCACGAATATCGCTTTAATCTCCGGATAGCCAAGGAAATCCTCCTCACCCTCTGACCTGATGTCTGGATCTTTCTGATACAGATCAGCACCTAACGGATTACGAATCGCATCTTTAATTTCATCAGCCAGAAGGAAGTTTTCTATCCGCAGAATCTCGTCATCCTCCGGCTTGTAGTTCACCTCAAAATCATGAGACGTCTTCTCTTTTACCATTAATTCTACAGAAGCAGAAAATGTCATACAGATCGCCGTCTGCGTAGCCTGATCAACCTCAAGCCTGTAGATTTTGCTATCTCCAGCGAGAATAAATACTGAGCAATCCGTAAACATATATTTACCCCTGTCGTAATAGTAAAAATTCAAATATCTGCGATACGTTCGTTACATCCAATGCGCGTTTCATTCTTTTCTTCGAAATCAGGTGGTAATCACTATGAGCGCCTTCCACATCCAGTGAGTAGAAGTGATATCCTCGAAGATATAGAAGCGGATGAGGTGTCATAAAATCTGTAAAGGTCATGGCCGCCAACAGCAAAACAACCACGATTCCAACGATAGGCTTGATAAGCCCTCCAAACTGAAACTCTGCCAACGGCAGAAGATACGAAATAATGTATGCGACAATCCACTCGTCTCCACCGGATATGCCGGATGCAGAAACCTGAATCGTTTGCAGGTTCTTCTTACCGTAATTGAATGCGTGATTGAAGGCAAATAACAGAAGCACAGAGAGAAGAATTAAAGCGGTAGGAACCTTCCAGCTGATATCTATGGGTTTTGTCCACGTTGACTTCTCTATCAGCCACACGACTGCGAACATAATCAGGATCGGTGACTCTGCGGATAGGAAGTATAAAAGCTTTTGAAATCTATTGGCCATGCTGCTCTCTCTCCCGCATTGGGTGGTTGCCGGTTTCGCAATAACCGTCCGACGATAATAATCACATAATAATGAATAAGATAGAAGGAATACGTAAGTTTCCCAAATAAACCGTCTTTTCCGAAAACTTATGTTCCCGGGCAGGTTTCCCTTCAACAGGACGCAGTGGGTCATACGGGCGTTGGTAGACATCCAGCACGTCCTCCATCTTTGCTACATAATCAGCGTCTGCCTGTGGGATGCACCATTCCTTTACAAGCCATGGCTTGATTTCATTTTTTTCATAACGTCACAAATGGTGCTGTCTGTACTCTAATCTACCACTTCCAAACGGATCAGTTCATCTGCGATGGCTTGCATAGTCCAGCGTGAAGCACCGGCAGGAGGTTCAGAGCAGGCTATGGCATAGATCCAGGCTTCTACATCGCCGGTCACCTTGCGGTAGCGGTTTTCCTGCGTTTTTCTGCCCAAAGCTGCTTCCATACCCTCCATGACGAAACGATTTGCAATCCCTGCGATTGTGCTGTGTGAAACTCCGTATGCGTCACAGATACGATCTTACGTCCAGTTTTATTTTCTGGATATATGATTCAGCTTCAGCAGTATTTGTGTATGCTTTATGCGGTAACCTTTCTCGCCTTTTTTGCACGGTTGCTATCAATTCCTGAATTTCTTCATCTGTCAGCGTCGCAACATAACGTGCATTTCGCATCCTCCAGTACCATTTTTGTTACAGTATAGCAAAATTCACCATGATTGTAAACTGTTGTTTCTGTCCGTATGGCGCACCAGAAGCTTTCTTCCGTCCTTCTTCTCTCGCTTATTCTTCTAAAGGGTAAATGGTGACTTATCGGGCGCTACGTTGTCAATCTCTTCCAAACAAATCGCGTGTATAGACTTTATCCTGCACGTCATCTAAGCAGCTATCGTATCTGTTGGCAATGATCGCTTGGCTCATAGCCTTGAAACGGTCAAGGTCCTTAACCACCAAACTTCCGAAGAACGTCTCACCCTCCTTTAGCGTGGGTTCGTAGATAATGACCGTAGCACCCTTGGCTTTGATGCGCTTCATCACGCCCTGAATGCTGCTCTGGCGGAAGTTATCGCTGTTGGACTTCATGGTCAGTCGGTATACTCCAATGACCACCTCATGCTCCTTGCTCTCATCCCAAGCGCTGTTGGCCCCATAGCCGCCTGCCATCTCCAGCACACGATCCGCGATGAAATCCTTACGGGTGCGGTTACTCTCCACAATGGCCTCGATCAGGTTCTCCGGCACGTCCTCATAGTTCGCCAGCAACTGCTTCGTATCCTTGGGCAGGCAGTAGCCGCCATAGCCGAACGAGGGGTTGTTGTAGTGGCTGCCGATGCGCGGGTCCAGGCACACACCGTCGATGATGGCCTTCGTGTCAAGCCCCTTCATCTCAGCATAGGTGTCCAGCTCGTTGAAGAAGCTCACCCGCAGCGCCAGATACGTGTTGGCAAACAGCTTGACTGCCTCGGCCTCGGTAAAGCCCATGTACAGCGTGTCGATGTTTTCCTTGATCGCTCCCTCCCGCAAAAGCGCCGCGAACGTGTGCGCCGCCTCGACCAGCCGGGGATCGTCCATATCCGTGCCCACGATGATGCGGCTGGGATAAAGGTTGTCGTAGAGTGCCTTGCTCTCCCGCAGGAATTCCGGGCTGAACAGGATGTTCCCGCTGCCCGTCTTTTTGCGGATGGAGGCCGTATATCCCACCGGGATGGTCGACTTGATCACCATGATGGCACCGGGATTATGCGCCATCACCAGGCGGATGACGTTCTCTACGGCGGAGGTGTCGAAGTAATTCTTCTTGCTGTCGTAGTTCGTCGGCGCTGCGATGACCACGAAGTCCGCGTCCTTGTAGGCCGCTGCCGCATCCAGCGTGGCGGTCAGGTTCAGCCCCTTCGTGGCGAGGTATTCCTCGATCTCGGCATCCTGAATCGGGGATTTTCTCCGGTTGATCAGCTCTACCTTCTCGGGGACGATGTCTACAGCCGTGACCTCATGGTGCTGCGATAGCAGCGTCGCGATGGAAAGGCCTACGTATCCGGTACCCGCAACTGCGATTTTCATAAGTTTCTGCTCCTCCTCAGCCTTTGCAATAGAACGTCTTGTACCACTCGGCAAACCTCCGCAGTCCCTCGCGTAGGCTGGTGTTGGGCTTGAAGCCAAAGTCCCGCTCCAGCGGCGTGGTGTCCGCGTAGGTCACGGGTACATCTCCGGGTTGCATAGGTACCAGCTGCTTATGGGCCTCGAAATCGTAATCGGCAGGCAGCACCCCGGCACGGATCAGCTCTTCTTGCAGGATCGTTACGAAATCCAGCAGATTCTCCGGGTTGCTATTGCCGATATTATACACCGCGTAGGGGGGAATTGGTAAGTCGTCCTCACCGTTCTTCTTCTCCGGCGCGCCCTGCATCACGCGCATCACCCCTTCGACAATATCGTCAATGTAGGTGAAGTCGCGCTTACAGTTTCCATAGTTGAAAATCTGGATGGTCTCCCCCTTAAGCAGCTTGTTGGTAAAGCCGAAGTAGGCCATATCGGGCCGCCCGGCCGGGCCATAGACTGTGAAGAAGCGTAGGCCGGTGGAGGGAATATTGTAGAGCTTGGAGTATGCATGCGCCATCAGCTCATTACTCTTCTTGGTAGCCGCATACAGGCTGACAGGGTTGTCCACCTTGTCCTCCGTGGAGTATGGGATCTTTTTATTCGTGCCATACACGCTAGAACTGGATGCAAACACAAGATGCTCCACAGGATGGTTTCGGCACGCTTCAAGGATGTTGTAAAAGCCGATAAGATTGCTCTCAGCATAAGCATCCGGATTAGTAATGGAGTAACGGACTCCTGCTTGTGCAGCCAAGTTGACCACAACGGCAGGTTGATGCTCGGCAAAGATTTGCTCAATCAGCGCCTTGTTGGCCAAGTTTCCCTTGATGAAGGTGAAGTTGGGATTGCTTAAAAGCTGCTTCAATCGCCACTCCTTGATGCATACATCGTAGTAATCGTTCATATTATCCAGACCGATGACCTTGAGGTTTTCCACGTCTACCAGCAGTCGCTTGCAAAGGTTGGAGCCGATGAAACCCGCCGCACCAGTTACGAGGATGGTCTTCCTCAATATTTCAACTGTTTTCTTCTTCATTCTACTTAGCCACTTTCTCTACATGTACGTCTTCTTAGAAAGTCGATCTAAATCATATCTCACTAATAGCGTTTGATCAACATTCTTCAAAGCAATACCTAAGGTCATGATTGTTCCTATAGTCGCAAACTGCATCTGCGAAAACTTATTCGCTACTTTGATACTTTCATACCCTGTTTCACAAATTTGTCTATCGTAGAACTTATTTTTCAAATTATTTTTAACGGAGAGTAAATTAGTATTATTAATGAATAATATGTCGAGATATAAGGCTACCCCAATGAACTCAAGCTTGACTTAATTGCAGATGAGCAGATACCAGGGGTCCTTAATAATCTAACAACTTCTTTTTCGTTTTGCTTGCACCATTCTACAGCTCTCTGAAAGCCCGCATGATTTTGATCCTCACCGATAGCAAACACATCGAAATTCACTTCAGGAAGTATTGTGTCAACATCGTGATATATAATGACCTCATCAACGACTCTTAATGCCTTCACCAGTTCGATTCGTTGCTCAGTTGTGTATAGGATATTCGCATTTGGCTTTGTTCTTAGTATTGAGGTGCCGTCCTGTACTGCGACAATAAGGTAGTCGCCAAGTTTTCTCGCGTTTGTGAAAAGCCTTAGATGGCCTAAATGGAAATAATCATAGACACCTACAGTTAAAACCTTTTTCATAAATCCTCCATTCTTGCCACACAGGTACAAGATCGCATATAGTGAATGAGATAACTCTTGCGTGATTAAATGGTAACGACTACTTATCCATGGCTAAATAGATAATCGAACAGAAAATATTCAGCGACTAACCAGGCTATATCACTTTCGCAAGTGCAATAGCCTGTTCAATTGAATCATCCATAGCAGAGTATTCCCATTTGGCATATCGGCCAACCATATATATGTCCAGCTTTCTCGCCAAAGAAATTAATTTCTCAGTATACGTTGTACCATCGTTAGTAATGTGAACATATCCAGGATTTATAATGTAGGCTTGGTATGCTTGCATTCTGTGCTTGTCGATAACATTTACTTTCTTTAGATCCGTAAGTGTTTTACGCAGTGCCTCAGACACATTAATTATATCATTTGCACCATAACTAATCTCCACATAAATACTGAGCCGGTTAGTACCGGAGATATTATTATAAAAGCCAACTCTATAAAATATCTCATTTCCCGGATAGTATGCCCAGCTTATTTCTTTATCAACACTAGGTAAATCAAAACCAATGTTGAGAACAAGCACTTGATTGTATTTTAAAATCCCATTATCGCTCATCCCAATCAGTTTAGAAAAGGACGTTATTGCTGTAGTATTAATCAAATACCTATACTTATATTCATCTTTTGATGTGGTCACAATCTTTCTTTCTGTATCTATACTTATAACCTCCTCGTTCAAATGTATTCTTTCGCCTTCTAATTCTTCAGTTAACGCATTGACTATTTCTTGGCAACCGTTAATCGGATAAGAGAATACATCATTGTACGTATGACCTTTTGAACCTCGAAAAAAACTCATAAGCATATCGAAATCCAGTTTTGGCAAGAAATCTCCCATGGAATTCTGCTCAAGATCATTCATTTTACAGGCATACAACTTTTCATTGTAAGGAATTAAAAACTTACTTGCTATGCCATTTCCATACTTGCTTATTATAAAATCCGCAAAGGAAATGCTTTGTTCGTTAGCGTTTGCGTAGTATAGATCAGCTAAGCATTCGACAAATTCATTTGGTGGTAGTTGGTGGATATTGTATTGAAATGGTGCGTCAATATATCTACCGTGATAATATACCTTCGCGTGTTTAGCTACAGTGCGTTGTACCCTTCCCGCCATCAATTCTTCATAATATGCCCTTGTTTTGCTAGAATGAAAATGAAAGAAATGACCAGCCACGTCCCAAACATATCCATTGTTATAGAACGATTTGCATAACCCACCAAGGCAAGAATCTTTCTCTAAAATCAGATAATCCTCAGAATGTTTAAACGCGGCAAATGTAAGCCCACTAATTCCTGCTCCAATGATTAGATACTTGACCACTTTCATATATGCATCTCCTTATCTATAGCGCGCATCTATCTTCACGACAATTTGATTAACAATCTTCTTAACCATTGGTTCTTTAAACAACAATAACACAACGAAATAGGATCCAAAGAACAGCATTGATGATACTATGAGCGATGTGAAATCGCTTTGATTTAACCATATTACCCAGTATGATGAAACCGATCCAACTAACAATGCAATTATGATTGCAAAATACCGGATGGACCTAACACAGTCTTTAACCTCTTGTCTCATAGCAATATACTGTACAATTAGCACAGCCATTTCCGCTGCAAGTGTTCCAATCGCAGCACCTGTTGAAGCCATTGTGGGAATTAGAGTCAAGTTCAGAATCAAATCAACAGCAGCTCCAATAATTTCAGAATAAAGAACAACCTTTTCCCTCCCCAAAGGAACGAGCATCTGCATTCCCATAATGTTAGTTAATCCCACAAGAAATAAGGTTGGCATAATTACTTGCATTGGTATTATTGCTCCCGCAAATGCATTACCCGAAATGAAGTAAATAGCTTGTTTCGCAAACAGGATAAAGTAAAGTACCATTGGCATTGCTATAACAAATATAAAATTTATTGCTCTCTTTGTCACCTTATAGAACTCATGCATCATCCCATTCGCAATATAATGCGTTGATCTAGGCAAAAGCACTGCACCAATGGACGTAACTAAATGAATTAAAACTGTGCGTATTTTTACCGCCGCATTATAATAACCAACATCAATATCTGTTTTCATGAAACCGAGCATTATCGTATCAAGATGCGTATAAATCGTAGTCGCACACGACATTGCAAAAAATATCAACACCGCATTCAAGTGAGGCTTAAAGTTATAATGTCCTACTACCTTCAGACCAACAAATTTTCGTATATTTATAAAGTTCAAGATGTACGAGGCAGAAGAAGCGACAATAGATATCACGCCAAACATAATATAGTCTGTCTCTGATCTTACAAGCAAGAACGTTAGTATCAAGGCTAATGCTTTAAACGCGATGGATCTAAGCGTTATATACGTATATTGCTCCAGCGCCTTATACAGCCACTCCATCCCTATCGACGTAAGTAAAATAGATGAACTGATAATCGCTGTAAGCAGCTTTTCTTCTCTTAACTTTGGAATGCTTATAACAACAATGGCAAGTACAATATACGCAATTGCTGTCATTACAATATTTATTGCGAAAAGTTCTTGAACAGTTTTAGTTAGTTTTTCTTTATCATTCCTTATTTTCGCACATGCGCGTAATCCATAAACCGGTATGCCAAGCTGAGCAAACATGGTAAAATATGAAATTATTGACGTTACAAATGATATCTTGCCAAATCCTGTAGGGAGAAGCGTCCTGGAAACATAAGGAAAAGTAACCATCTGAAAAAGAATCGTCGAAACCGTTAGAAAAGCGTTCATGACGGCATTGACCTTAATTGATTTCCTTATTGCCAAATCGTTTCACTCCAATACCTTCTGTAGAGTTGCCAAATAACGAAGCTGCGTAATGCTCTATATGGAAAAACGACATGCCATATGCGATAAAGACTGCTTGAAGATATCTAGCAAAGAAGATCGTCGTTATTGATAGATATACATAGCAAGCAATGAAGCAGAGGATATTTATCTTATCTTCATACTTAGCAATAAATGGGCGAATAATGGCAAAGAGGTATATAGATGTGTTCCAAAGACCACCCGTGCCAAGAATAGCAGTTACAGAATTACTAAAGCCTTGACCGCCAGCTGCCGTATAAGTAGTATAACCACCCGTGAGGAAGCTTCTAAGATTTCCATAACCAGAACCGAATATTGGATTATCTCTCCACATTAAATAACCTGCTACGAAATGCATCATTCTTGTTTTATATGATCCTGTCATTGACTTGATTGTCAATATTTCGACAACAAAATTTATCACCAGTGGAAGTAGCACTATTGCTAGTACATACATTACGATCTTTTTTCTAGTCATGCTCCCTATTAACCTTGTTGAAAAAAACTTAAGCATAAAGCATATAACAACAAACAGTATTGCAGTTGTTGATATTGTGCTAAGAACGCATGATAGTAGAATGACTAGTCTCTTCTTAGATGATTCCTTCTTTAAGAACAGCTCAGTACCAATCGCAATATCAAGCCACAGATTTAGCATTGGCGCTTCTGTAAAAAATGCGTTATTCTGCACAAGTCCGATACCATAGGTTTTGTCTTGAGTCATCTCAAAAACAAGATAATAATAGCCCTTGCTTTTTGTTGTCATTCCCCAATTAACGTTAATCGAGCAGTTGGGTGATATAATATGTGAAACAGGGCCTAATAGCCATATAATTACTGATATAAATGCAAGAATCACAACAACATTCTCGATTTTGAAAAACAATTCGTGAATTCTGTTCTCACGTCTCATTCTCGAGAAATATGTCGTTAATAATGGAACGCCAATCAAGAACATGCAGATATAAGATTCTTTTGCAACACTGTCGTTTTTCACAATAAAATAAGTCGTAAAGAAAAGAAGCAAACCAAAGCTGACAAAAAAATCGTTAATACTAATCTTACTTGATGATATGATAACCAACAATACAGACAAAGCCGCAGACAGAATTGGCAAATGAAGATCAAAATCTACAGCTGCATGGAAAACTGAATTGCAGTCTAGTATCAAAACAACTACAAAAATATACTCAATCACTCCAAGAAGCGATAGTTTTGTATGCTTCATGCCATATACCCCCATCTTCTCATATAGCTGATTTTGGTTTTATCCTGCTCATAATCTTTCGTGTTATTATGATCAATAAAGCAGCCTTTACCCGCATCAATGCCACAAGTTTCCTATGCCCAGGAGTAAGGCAAGACAGGTCAACGGAATTCGCTGCACTGAAATATCGTTCGGACTTGAGCACCGTCTTAAGCTCCTTTGACAGCTTGAGTGTGCTCGACGGATTATCCTTATGACAATAATACCGAGGAAGGCAGTACGCGAAAACACGAATGATAAAGGCATTATATGCTTTGTTATATATATATCCATTATTATATTTATCCATGAATTCATTGATCGAATGTATTATTTCGTCGCCAATCTGTGGCAATATTTTCTTAAACGACTGTGTTATTGAGTTATGTACTATACGGTAATAGTATACAGGCGTATTGATATATGCAATACGTTTTGCGCATACCGTTATATATGCTGAGTAAATAATGTCGTCAAATATGCCTTTTACTCTTTCATCAAAAACAATATGGTATTCATCGAGCAATGCTCGACGGACTATTTTATTCGTCGGTCCTCCATAGCCAAACGCAGGCCCTCCGGATGGTGGATAGGGACAGAAGTTGCTATATAGTGTTCCACATACTAATTTGTTGATAAACTCTCTATCTTCCGTAACAAATTCATCCCCAAAAAATTGTTCATACTTTTGCCTTTCAGGGAATATTTTGATGACATCACCAATAACTATATCTGCATCGATTTCTTTTGCCTTTTTGTACATCATATCGTAACCATTTTCAGTTACATAGTCATCCGAATCCACAAATATAACGTATTCACCTGACGCGATCGCGAGTCCGTCGTTTCTCGCGGCACTTACGCCAGCGTTTTTTTTATGGATCACCATTACGCGCTTATCCTTCCGCGCGTATTCGTCGCATATCTCCCCGCTGCGATCCGGACTTC
The DNA here is from genome assembly GCA_023404715.1 of Bacillota bacterium. Lineage (GTDB taxonomy): Bacteria > Bacillota > Clostridia > Christensenellales > Aristaeellaceae > Beduinella. The sequence continues at coordinate 41,343 of JAEYAR010000178.1, forward strand.
CATCATCTACAAGAATAAGCTCGATATCCTCAAGCGTTTGAGATAGAATACTGTCGATGCATTCTCCTATATATTGCTCGACGTTGTAACATGGTACGATTACGCTCAACTTGATCATTATACATTCCCCGCTATTTACATTGATCCTGTTCATTCAACTCAAAGGCTATAATACATCTTTCTTTTCCGAAGCACGTAGTATCAAGTGTTACATAACGATCCTTGAACACTCTGGGGTGCAAATCGCAACGATGCTCTCCGAAGCAAAGCGGCTCGGAGTATATGTGTAGCAACTCACGATCCTTCTCGATGGACATATCTCCGCAATATAGGTATTGCATATGTTTATCAAGCGGATAGGTATCAAACATAACCCCGGATCCGCCGAATACACTCGGATGTCCATCGCGGTCCATATGCGTGCTATTCAGAACGCGCTTCGTATCCTTCTGGATATCGTAGACAACATAAGAGAATTCCTTATCCACTACCCGCCTAGTCGCTAGAATATTGTCATCATCAAGCCAGCAGTAGTGCGATACGCGTACGCCATCCTCAAGCATTTTCATATTGGCTCCGCAAATATCAGCAGCATAGAATCGCATATTCCACTGTGCGCTGGCGTTTTTCGTCCAGATATGAAAAAAAGTGAAGCGTTTGCCTGACGGCGATATCGATAAATGATTGATGTAGTGCTGCGCATCGCTTGCGCATATATCTTTGGCTAACTCTCGTAAAGAAAACAACAGCTTATCCTTACCGCTTTCGATATCCACATAAAAGACGCCGTCGTCGGCAGGTGCGGAGTCAATCGACGTATTATCCCCGATAACGCAATACCCATACCCCGGTCTCAGCCTTTGCAAACGCTCGAAATTCAAGCTCAGGCCGTGTGTAAACCCACCGTCAAGATCGTAAAGGGCACGCGATACGACCATCTCAGCAGACGTATTTATGTCGCGCGACTTAAGTACATATCTACCGTTGACTAAGTCATTGTAAAGTATTTTGTTATTGTCAAGCGGGTGCCACCGCAGGCGTGCACCCTGCTGCCAGCACCACGCCTTTGTTTGCGCTACCGTATGCGATTTACCGTCCGATACGTCGTACCATACGATATCTGCCGGATCTCTTGAAGGATCGGCTCCTCTCCTTACGACATGAGCCAAAAGCCGTTTCCCTTCGCTGTCATACTGAGAAAGATCGTAATACCCGAAGAAAACATTCTTGCCCTTCTCCGCATACCTTTTGTAAGTACGTCCGTCGTTGAAAGCAACGGCTCCCCGATAGCCGAGCAACACGCCTTTTATGTGAAGAGCTCTGTTCCTGAGGTTAACTACATACCGCGTTCCGGTCTTACCGAGTAACGCATGGAGAAGCTTGACCTTATTCATTGCTGTGCATCCCGCTCTCCTGTAAAATGAATGGCTTCGATCCATGGCATTTTCTGCAAGCAACTCGAGTCAGTGTACTTGACACTGCCTTCATAAATAAAGGACGCCTCGGAATCACACTCGGCCATTGACATATAGCGCCTGTAATCGTCTCCGCCTCGGGCAAAGCCGCTCATTTTATCGCCTCGTTCACGATACGTCTTTTTGTCTTCGTCGAGGAACTTATAGTGCAATATTCCAAAATAGCAGGGAGCATCGACGGCAGGCTGATACGGATACTGGAAATGGGCATTCTCGCTTATCATACCCTTCGTAAAGTATATAAGCGGGTACTTCGATAGCGACGTCTTTACGTTCATAGCCCTGTATCGCGGGCCGCCAGTAAAGAAACTTAACTTTGAGTTGCCGATAACGCGTTCTTCCTCAAGGAATGAATCGGAATCACTCCAGCAATACTTGCTTTGGATATCCGCATCATTTCCGCCAGAAAAAATCGCGCCGTTAGCGTACATATCCAGCGTTAAGCCCTTGATGCGGCTTATATTATGCTTTTCCGCATACTTCAAAACGCTGTTGAATGGATGTGATTCCATCCCTATATAAACGACAAGCTCATCTGAATCCGTTAACAGAAACCAACGTTCGAAGCCGTAATAGCTAACTATACGGTTTATCCATGCTTCCTTGCGAAAACTGGAGTAGCGATTGCTCGTCGAGTAGATATCGATATCAGGCTGTTCAAGTAACCATTCAAGCGTTCCATCTGTCGAACCATTATCCAGAAATGCGAATTGGCAAATGCCAAGTTTACGATAATGCTCGACAAGCATCCTTATGCGTCGCTTATCATTCTTTACACAAAGTACGACCGTCGGTTTACTGGAAATAAAACTATCGGTAATCCTTACTGCATGAATTTTGACCGTCGCAAATTCCGGTATCAATTCGTTGAGCCTTGATGAATAGCCCGAGCGAACATGCTCCTTAAGCATATGCTTCATGGCTTGCTTCCATATACGGTGATCTTCATCGGAGAGGTAGCGCAATTCTCCCAATCGGTGTGCATAAGCGTATAAGAGAGGTATCATGACGCTTGCATAAAGATAATATGTAAGCTGAGCACATCTCTTTATCAATCTCTTGGGTACGGTTAATGGACGCATAATGTATTCTCACCACCTGAACAGTATTCTGGGCTCAACCATGCTTCTTCTTGATTCTTGACAGGAACAACCGTGCCAGTGCTAAGATATCGGACGGATATCTAACATAGTAATCTAAAAGTGCAACGTTAACACCATATTTCTTTTTCTTCCAATCATCAAACAAGTTGGTAACGCTACGGGATATAAACACAAAACCTTTATCTTTTAGTACATTTAAATGATCGACACATTTACTTGCATATCTCCATTCATAAGAAATAACATTCACGTTATTGTCCTTCGCAATGCGCATAAAATCGTTGATATCGCTTATTCTTTCATTTTCCATAAAATGAGAAACCGACAACTGAATGTAACGAATGCCTTGAAAACAATGAATCGCCCGGAGCATTTCATAGTTATATGCCTCCACAATCACACGGTCATATAACTCAGATATGTCCCCCACAAGCGTAGTTAAGTATAAGAGAAAATCGAATGTTTTATGATAGCTATCCCCAATCGAAAAAGGATACATATCCATCATAAATATGCAGTCTGTATCCGCCTTGGCCATATCGATGATATTTTCGAGGCTAAGCGGTGTAAGCCCTTTTGTTGATCTTGGAAACAACCTCTGCTTCATATACCAGCTATATGTCAATTTGTCCGTCAGATCGGCAATCTCCATACGCTTCATCGTCGCGGCATCGCAGAAATGACCGATCATAACATACCTGTTATCATCCGTTATAGCGACATCGGTCTCCCAAAACTTTATGCCTGCCTTTTTCCAATGCTCATATCCTTCCAGGGTATTGGTGTGGTACGTTCCGGCAATAGAGCCAAGCGCCCTCATTCCGTATTGATATTTACCTAGTAAATCCTTTACTTCCATGCGAAACTCCTTCAATTATATTTGCAGATACAAGACGGACCTGATTCAAGCATATCTACAACATGTTCCGGGATTCTTTTGTCCTCTGGCAACATCTTAGTATAATCACCATACATTTCACGGAGAAAGGTGTCCGCATTCTTTATCGCCATCAAACTATGACCACGGAACATAACTTCGCCATATCCTTCATCATAGCTATTCTTGTTAAAGCGTCTACCCGTCTCATACATACGGGATGTGAAACGTGTATACATTCCAGAAGGTTTGTGTTTACCGATAGCTACAGCCTTTTCATTTACCTCGAATACACTGCGTCGCCCCACAATAAATCTAGCAAAAATTCCGCTTACATGATTTAATAAGCCATGTAGAATCTTTTTCCCTTTTGAAAACTTACGTTTTCTAAAATTCTCTGCCATGCCCCGGAAACTGGTTCTCAGAAAAGCAGTCTTGAACTTCATCCATCCGAATACAAGCTTACTAGCCGGCATATCCTCATTAATGAACAGATCGATAAACTCGTGTTCTTTCAATAGCTCTGGTGTGGAGATTCGATCGAGGAAAGAAATCTTGAAAAGTTTTATCGGACTCTCGGTGGTTAGAGAACTTCTTAGCTTTAAATACTCCTCTTTCGTCATCATCACATCTGTGTCATCATCCCAAGGAATGAAATCGCCATGACGAAGGGCTCCCATTAAAGTCCCATCAGCTAATGAATACTTAATATCTCTATCACGACAATACTGGTCAAACGTCAATAATGCAACCAACATTCTATCGTGCTTATCTTTAAGGCCGAACTTTGTTTCATAATCTGGCAACGAACTATAAGGATATTGAATTTCCCCATTTATAATTTCATTCACACCAGAAGCCCTCTTTTACGCATTTTTCTGCCTTTTTCGACTAAACTCATCCCAAGCCCATTTTACTAAATCATTCTGTACTGAATCACCGACTCGATGATATTGTTCAGGATATTTTATTTCCTTTATTCTTCTCTCTACAAATTCTTCAAATGAAGATATCTTTTTAACTGGAACGTCAGCATAGACATATCCTCCTTCAAGGTCTTTATTCACCAAACTTCCAGCACCAATTATCACATTTGATCCTATATGAACATTTGCCAGAATTGTACTATTAGCTCCTACGAATACATTGTCTTCAATTCTAATGCATCCCATGTATTCACGAACCCTTCCGGGGGGGGGGGGGGGGGGGGGGGGGGGGGGGGGGGGGGGGGGGGGGGGGGGGGGGGGGGGGGGG
>JAEYAR010000040.1 GCA_023404715.1 Bacillota bacterium
CATGAAGACGTCGTGATGGAGACCGAGCGTTTACACGCCCAATCGGATTTTGAGGACCGCCTTTTGGCCCTGCGGGATATCGCATGCCTGACAGGCGCTCTGAAGACGAAAAGTGAAGGCGATCCAGTCGCAAATTACAGCGTGCAGTGCTATCGGGTGATGATGGAAAGCAATATTTATCATTTTACTTATGGCCTGGAGTACGGCATTCGAGCCTGTAAGCTGTTCGACGATCGATATAACGAGGACGCGCAAATGGTGAGATCGCTCTATGACAGGCTGGATATCACTGACAAGAAATAACGTTTTCAAGGCATGGCCGCGCGCCGTGCCTTTTTTCTATCCTTTTTTCGTCGGATGTAGACAGTGCTTTTTTATTTGCGCCGGCTGGTGTATAATGGTTGACGGAGCATACAGGACGAATGACCATATGATGAGGAGCGCAAGCCATGTCTGCCGACAAAAATCTGAACCTTCTGCTCGATGCGCTGACAGAAACCAGCGTATACGTCATCGAGGAAGCGAGCCGTCGCCTGCTCTATTTCAACCGGCGTTGCCGCGAAACCGGGCGCGGCAAAGCCGCGCTGGGGGTTAAGTGCCACGAGGTTTGGCCCGAGGTATGCGCCAACTGCCCGCTGGATGCGCTGGGAGATAAGCCTTCCAGCCATATCGTCTGCTATGACCCGCTGATCAAGGCGAGCGTCGACGTCACAGCGAACCGCATCGTCTGGGATGGGCATATGCCCGCCGTTGTGGTGACCGTAAGCCCGCATAAGCTCAACTTTGAGGAAGAGCAGGGCCTGCAAAAGATCGAGCAAATGTATGCCAATAGCCTGGTGACGGTCTTTGACGAATGCATTATTGCCAACCTGACCGACGATTTCTACGTCAATTGCCAGAAGGATACGATGTGGACCGGCATTCCGGAGCGGGGCTGCTTCAGCATCGAAAACCGCAGCTACGCGCAAAAGACGCTGCATCCCGACGATTACGCGCTCTTTTGCGCTAACTTTTCCCGCGATGCGATGCTTCGGATGTTTACGCAGGGGCAGAAGCATATTACCAGGCGGATGCGCCGGCTGATGCCGGACGGCGTCTATCACATGGTGGAGTTCACCGCCGCGCGGATTGAGCGCTTTGACGAGGCGGCTATTTGGTGCGTCCTCGTCTTTCGCGATATACAGGACGCATTTTTGCTCGAGCAGCGCCGCAATGTCGAAATCAGCCAGCTGGCGACCGCCGCGCGCATCGCCTATCAGATGCTGATCGCCGTCAATCTGACGCGCAACACCTATCGTATGCTGGAGTATGAGCGCGATCCTGTGCCGGAGCCCGCCGAAGAGGGCTGCTTTGACGCGCTGATCGAGGCGGAGGTTCGCAACGTGCATCCGGATTACCGCGCTTCGTTCCTGCAAAAGTTTACGCGTCAGTCCCTCTGCGATACCTATGGGGCAGGGGAGCGCCTGGTGACGATGGAGGTGCCGCATCTCGGGGCGGACGGGGAATATCACTGGTACTTTACGCAGGTGGTGCGGGTGGAAAGCCCGCATACGGACGACTTGATCGAGATCACCCTCTCGCGGAATATCGACGGCGAGCGGCGTATGCAACAGGCGGCGATTGAAAAGGAGCGGCAGAGCAAGCTGCTGCTCGAGGAGGCGCTGCAAAAGGCCGAGCGGGCAAATAGCGCCAAGAGTGACTTTCTCTCGCGCATGAGCCACGACATCCGCACCCCGATGAACGCGATCATCGGCATGACGGAGCTGGCGCAACGGCATACCGGCGATGCGCAAAAGCTGCTCGATTACCTGCAAAAAATCGCGGATTCCGGCGCGCATCTGCTCGGGCTCATCAACGAGGTGCTGGAGGTCAGCAAGATCGAGAGCGGCGCCGTGAAACTGGAAGAGACGAAGCTGGACCTTTGTGTTTTGGCGCGGGAGGCGTTAGAGCTGGTCCGCATCGCGACCGAGGCCAAGGGGCAGAAGGTCGAGATGCAGCTCGATGGGCAGATGCATCCGCAGGTGTTGGCAGACGGCGTACGGCTCAAGCAGGTGCTGGTGAACATCCTCGAAAACGCCTCGAAGTACACGCCCGATGGCGGCAAGATCGCGCTGAGGGTGGAGGAAATTCAAAAAGGCGAGCGGCAGACCGGCACCTATCGGTTTGTCGTCGAGGATACGGGCATCGGCATGCGGCCGGAATACCTGGCGCATATCTTCGAGCCCTTCAGCCGGGCGGACGATAGCCGGATCAGCAAGATCACGGGCACGGGGTTGGGCATGACCATCGTGCGCAACCTCGTCGCGATGATGGGCGGCGACATCCAGGTAGAGAGCGAATACGGCAGGGGATCGCGCTTTTTGATCACCCTGTGCCTTCTCAAGTGCAACGCCCCTACGGCGGCGCGGACGCAGGCTAAGCGGGAGAAGACGTATTTTCCCGGGCTGCGGGTGCTGCTGGTGGAGGATAACGAGCTTAACCGCCAGATCGCCTCCGAGATGTTGGAGCTGCTGGGCGCTGCGGTCGACGTCGCCGAGGATGGGCGGCAGGCGGTGGATGCCATCTGCAACCACGCCGCGTTTTATTACGATATCGTCTTTATGGACATTCAGATGCCGGTCATGGACGGCTACGAGGCTACGCGAGCCATCCGGTCCTCCGGGATGGAGGGGATCGACGAGCTGCCGATTGTCGCCATGACGGCGGACGCCTTTGCCGAGGACGCCAAGCGCGCCCTTTTGTCCGGGATGAACGGACATATCGCCAAGCCGATCTCGATCGAGCGGCTGCGAAGCGCGCTGGACGACTGCCTCGCGTGGCAGCGCGAACACGGCCGGGGAGGGCGTGGCGGCGAAGACCCGGCAGGCCCGGGGCGTTAAAAAGCGGGAGGGAAAAGCAGGAATGCGCGGGGCGCATCTCCCCTTGCGTGATGCCACAGAAGATGCTATAATGAAGCGATTGCTGCATTGGGAGGTACACCATGGCTGGTATGGCTGGGTTTCTAAAGAAGATATTCGGCGACGGCAACGCCTCGGAGCTCAAGCGCCTGGGCAAGATCGTCGATCAGATCGATTCGTTTGAGGAAGCGCATAAAAAGTTGACGGACGAGCAGCTTCGCGCCAAAACGCAGGAGTTCAAGGACCGCCTGCAAAAAGGGGAGACGCTGGACGGCATCTTGCCCGAGGCGTTTTCGGTCGTCCGCGAGGCGACCGACCGCGTGACGGGCAAGCGCCAGTTCCGCGTACAGATGATCGGCGGCATCGTGCTCCACGAGGGGGGCATCGCCGAGATGAAGACAGGCGAGGGGAAGACGCTGACGAGCACGATGCCTGCCTATCTCAACGCGCTGACGGGCGAGGGCGTGCACATCGTCACGGTCAACGATTACCTCGCGCGCTTTCAGGGCGAGGACATGGGCCGCATTCACCGCTTTCTGGGGCTCACCGTCGGCATCATTACGCACGATATGGCGAACGAGGCGCACCGCGCGGCGTACGCCTGCGACATCACCTACGGCACGAACAATGAATTCGGCTTCGACTACCTGCGCGACAACATGGTCATCTACAAAAAGGACATGGTGCAGCGCGGGCACCACTTCGCCATCGTCGACGAGGTGGACTCCATCCTCATCGACGAGGCGCGCACGCCCCTCATCATCTCCGGCCAGGGCGAAAAGTCGACCGACCTGTACGTGCGCGCGGACCGCTTCGTCTCCATGCTGCAGGAGGGTAAGGAGCCCGAGAAGGAGCAGCTCGAGCTGATGAGCGACGAGGAAGCGAACCGGCTGCGCCGCGACTACGTGAAGGATGAAAAACAAAAGACGTGCAACCTCTCCGAAGAGGGCGCGCGCAAGGCGGAGAAATTTTTCGGCATCGAAAACCTCTCCGACGTGGAAAACAACGAGATCCTCCATCACATCAACGCCGCGCTGCGCGCGCACGCGCTGATGCGGCGCGACGTCGACTACGTGGTGCAAAACGACCAGGTGGTCATCGTCGACGAGTTCACCGGCCGCCTGATGGTCGGCCGCCGCTATTCGGACGGCCTGCATCAGGCCATCGAGGCCAAGGAGGGCGTGAAGGTCGAGCGCGAGAGCAAGACGCTGGCGACCATCACCTTTCAGAACTACTTCCGCATGTACAAAAAGCTGTCCGGCATGACGGGCACCGCCAAGACGGAGGAGGACGAGTTCCGCGGCATCTACAACCTGAACGTTGTGGTAATCCCTACCAACCGCCCCATGATCCGCGAGGACATGAACGATTTGGTGTACAAGTCCATCAAGGGCAAGTTCGGCGCCGTGGTCGAGGAGATCATCAGCCGTCATGAAAAGGGGCAGCCCATCCTCGTGGGCACGGTCTCCGTCGAAAAGAGCGAAACGCTCTCGAACATGCTGCGCCTGCGCGGCATCCAGCACGAGGTGCTCAACGCCAAGCACCATGAAAAAGAGGCGGAGATCGTCGCCCAGGCCGGCCATTACGGCGCGGTGACGATCGCCACCAACATGGCGGGCCGCGGCACGGACATTCTGCTGGGCGGCAACCCCGAATTCCTCGCGCGCCGCGCGATGCGCCAGAAGGGCTATGCGGACGAAGTGATCGAGGACGCGATGGGGCATAATGAGAACGTGCCGGAGGAGGTACTCGCCGCGCGCGTCGAATACCGCGCGCTCTTCGAGCAGTACAAAAAAGAGACGGACGCCCAGCACGACCGCGTGGTCGCCGTCGGCGGCCTGCACATCATCGGCACAGAGCGCCATGAATCCCGCCGTATCGACAACCAGCTGCGCGGGCGCAGCGGCCGCCAGGGCGATCCGGGCTCGTCGCAGTTCTTCCTCTCGCTGCAGGACGACCTGCTGCGCCTGTTCGGCTCCGAACGCATATCGGGCATGATCGATAAGCTGGGCCTGGAGGAGGATCAGCCGATCGAGGCGAAGATGCTCACCGGCCAGATCGAGAGCGCGCAAAAGCGCATTGAGGGCCGCAACTTCGAGATCCGCAAGAACGTTTTGCAGTACGACGACGTCATGAACCAGCAGCGCGAGGTCATCTACGGCCAGCGCCGTCAGGTGCTCATGGGCGAGGATATGCGCAAGACGGTTATGAGCATGGTAAAACAGCTCATCGACGACGCGGTGGATATGCATACCGGCAACGGCGACGCCTACGTCGACTGGGATCTTGCGGGCCTTTCGGAATACCTCGACAAGCTCTGCGTGCGCCCCGGCGTGATCGACGCCCATATGGAAGAGATCAAGAATTTCGACAAACAGGCGCTCAAAGACCTGCTCTTCGAGGACGCGCAGGCGTTCTATCAGGAGCGGGAGGCGCTGCTGGGCGAGCACGGCATCGACATGCGCGAGGTCGAGCGCGTCATCCTGCTCAGCGCCGTCGACCGGCGCTGGATGGATCATATCGACGCGATGGACCAGCTGCGCGACGGCATCGGCCTGCGCGCCTACGGCCATAAGGACCCGGTCGTCGAATACAAGTTCGAGGGCTACGAGATGTTCGACGAGATGGTGCGCCTGATCCGCGAGGACACGCTGCGCCGCCTGTATCAGGCGCGCGTCGAGCGCGCGCCCGAGCGCCGCCAGGTGGCCAAACCCGTAGAGGCGAAGACGGCTGGCACGGGCGACGGCCCCCGCCAGCCGCAAAAGGCGGACAAGAAGGTCGGACGCAACGATCCCTGCCCGTGCGGCAGCGGCAAGAAATACAAGCATTGCTGCGGGAAAGAAGCGTAAGCCAATCCATCTATCAAGGCCTGCGGGCCGACAAAGGGGTGAGTCAACATGATCGAACTGGAACAATACCGCTTGGACCTAAACCGCATCCGTGAGAGCATCGTTGAGGCAGGTGAGTCACTTTAACTTGGCTCATATGAAGGATGAGCTGGCGGAACTGCACGAGACGATGAACGAGCCCGATTTTTGGAACGACCTGGACCGTTCGACCCGTGTCTCCCAGCGCGTCAAAGCGCTGGAGGACAAGCTGGCGCTCTTTAACAGGCTCGGCGAGCGGGCGGCGGACATCGATACCATGATGGAGCTGGCCGAAGAGGAGAGCGACGAATCGATGGTCGCGGAGGCCGGCGAGGAGCTCAAAGAGCTGGACGAAGCCGTCAAGCGCTTGCAGCTGGAGACGCTGCTGCGCGGCGATTACGACCACAGCAACGCGCTGCTCTCGCTGCACGCGGGCGCAGGCGGAACAGAGGCGCAGGACTGGACGAGCATGCTCTACCGCATGTACACGCGTTATTGCGAGCGCATGGGCTTCAAGGTCAACGTGCTCGACCTGCTCGAGGGCGACGAGGCGGGCATCAAGTCCGTCACGTTCGAGGCCATCGGCGAGAACGCCTACGGCTATCTACGCGCGGAGAAGGGCGTGCACCGTCTGGTGCGCATTTCCCCCTTCGATTCGGCGGCGCGCCGCCATACTTCGTTTGCCTCGCTCGACGTCGCGCCGGAGATCGAGGACGACATGGAAGAGCTGGATATGGAGGACGTGCGCATCGATACGTACCGCGCCTCGGGCGCGGGCGGACAGCACGTCAATCGCACCGACTCGGCCGTGCGCATGACGCATATCCCTACGGGTATCGTCGTACAGTGCCAAAACGAGCGCTCGCAGGTGCAGAACCGCGAGGTCTGCCTGCGCATGCTCAAATCCAAACTGCTCGAGCTGCACGAGCGCGAGCGCGAGGAAAAGATGGCCGACATCAAGGGCGAGATGAAGAAGATCGAATGGGGCAGCCAAATTCGTTCCTATGTCTTCCATCCCTACACCATGGTGAAGGATCACCGCACGGGCTACGAAGTCAACGGCGTCGGCGGCGTTATGGACGGCGAACTGGACGGCTTTATTACCGCCTACCTGCAGATGCAGTAATTGGATAGCACGACGATCTGCGGAAGCATGCCTTCCGCGGATTTCGTGCGTTCGGCGGTCGTTTGGGGAGGAAAAATGAACAAGAGGATGATCATCTGCACGGCGGCGGCGTTCGTCTCGCTGGTTTTGGTCGTGCTGCTGGCTTCTACGTTGTCCGCCGCCTACGATCCTGCGACGTACGCCCAGGCGGCCCGCGCCGCCTATACGGGGCTGACGGACGATGAGGTCACGCGCGCGGTGGGGCTGACGCAGGATGCGCAGGCGCGGCTGGCGGAGGAGATCGTGCAGTATTTTCGGGGCAAACGCGCCGAGCTGGATATGGAGGCGGACATCGTAGACCCAAGGACGGGCGAGACGAACGCTCAGCCCGCGTTTCATGAACGGGAACGCGCGCATATGGCGGACGTGCGCGGCCTGCTCGACCTCGCCGGCCGCCTGATGGGCGCGCTGGCCCTCGTAGCGTTGGTCGCCGCCACCGCGGCGCGGGTTGCGGGCAGGCAGGCGGGGCGCGCTACGGCGGCGCGCGCATTCTTTCGCGGCAGCGTGACCGGCGCGCTGGCGCTGGCCCTGCCTGTTCTGGCGCTCTCGATTTGGGGCGCGGTCGACTTTACGTCGCTCTTTTACGCGTTTCACGACCTTGCTTTTACGAACGACCTGTGGCTACTCAACCCGCAGACGGACCTGCTGATCCGCATGATGCCGGAGGGGCTCTTCGTGCGCCTCGCCGCGTCCGTAGCGATCAAGACCGGCGCGGTGATGGCGGCCCTGCTCCTGCTGGCGGGCATCGGCGCGCTGCGGGCGCGCAAAGGGAAGGAGGCAAAGGTTTGACGTACATGGAAACAGCCCGCGCGCAGGCGCAGGCGCTTAAAGGCTGCGCTCATGCGGCGATTTTGGCGATCGAATCCTCCTGCGACGAGACGGCGGCGGCCGTGGTACGGGATGGCCGCGAGGTCCTCTCCTCGGTCATCGCCTCGCAGATCGCCCTGCACGCGATCTACGGCGGCGTCGTGCCCGAAATCGCCTCGCGCAAGCACGTGGAGAGCGTTGATCCCGTGGTCGAGGAGGCGCTGTCGCAGGCGGGCATGCGCCTTACAGACGTCGATGCGGTCGCGGTGACCTACGGGCCGGGGTTGGTCGGCGCGCTGCTCATCGGCGTATCGGCTGCCAAGGCGCTGGCGTACGCAGCCCAAAAGCCGCTCGTCGCGGTCAACCATATCGAGGGGCACGTAAGCGCCAATTATATCGCCCATGCGGATTTAAGGCCGCCTTTCGTCTGCCTCGTGGCCTCCGGCGGGCATTCGCACATCGTGCGCGTAGAGGATTACGGCGTCTATACTCTGCTGGGGCAGACGCAGGACGACGCGGCCGGCGAGGCGTTTGACAAGGCCGCGCGCGTGCTGGGCCTGCCATATCCCGGCGGGCCGCTGCTCGACAAGCTGTCCAAGGAGGGCGATCCGAACGCGCTGCGCCTGCCGCACGTGGTGACGCAAGGGAAGTACGACTACAGTTTCAGCGGGCTCAAGACCGCGCTGATCAACCAGGTGCACAAGCTGCGCCAGGGCGGGCTGGAGGTTCCCGCAGCGGACATCGCCGCGTCCTTTCAAAGGGCGGCGGTGGATATGCTCGCGGACAAGGCGCTGCTCGCCGCGCGCGATACCGGCGCAAAGACGCTCGCGCTCGCGGGCGGGGTCGCCTCGAATTCCTGCCTGCGCGAGACGCTGGACCGCCGTTGCCGGCAAGCGGGGATCGACCTGCGCATGCCCCCGCCGGTGCTATGCACGGATAACGCGGCGATGATCGGCAGCGCGGGCTACTACCGGCTGATGCGCGGGGAGTTGGCGGACCTCTCGCTCAATGCCGACCCGTCCCTGAAACTGGTCTGATTGCACAAAGAAAAAAGGCATTCAAAACCGACTGGAGCAGACTTTGGGTCTGCTTCTTTTGTTGCCGAAGATTTCGGTGCAAAAGCCTGTTCGCAATGTGGAAAACCTTGCTTATTCACACCGGTTTTCCGCGAGACATGTGGAAAACCCGGGTTTTCGACAGGAAATCAACCTTTTTTCTGTGGATAACCCTGTGGGAGATGTGGAAACATTTCTGATGGAAAAATCATTTCAAAATAGAATTATTCCGACGCCCGCTGCATAGCCGTCAAATCCTTGCGTGCGCTCGACAAAATAGATGGCATGCAAACGGATGTTTTCGCATAAATCTGCCCGAAAAGGTCTTCAAAAGGGGGCGTCCGGCATGAGGAAGGGCGGGATCAACCGGTATACGGCGGCGCTGCTGAGCCTCGCGGGGCTATGCATCGCGGTGCTCAGCATGGCGGCGGGGGATAGCGCGATGGTCGCGGCGTCGGTGCAGGCAACGCAGGGCGTGCTCAGCGGGATGGTCGTCGCGGTGGATGCGGGGCACGGCGGATACGACGGCGGGGCGGTCGGCAGGGCGAGCGGCGTGGCGGAGAAGGGGCTCAACCTGGACGTCGCGCAACGGCTGTCGCGCCTGCTCACGCAGGCGGGGGCCGACGTCGTAATGACGCGCACGGGCGATTACGCGCTGTGCGATGAAAACCCGCCGATCCGTAAAAAACTGCAGGACATGCAGCGCAGGGCGCAGATCGTGGGGGAGAGCGCGGCGCAGCTCCTCGTCAGCATTCACATGAACGAATATACCCGCCCCAGCCAGTCGGGGCCCCAGGTCTTTTACCGCGAGGGCTGCGACGCGGGCAGACTGCTGGCGGGCGTCCTGCAGCAGTCGCTGATCGACGGTCTCGCGCCCAAGAAGAAGCGCGAGGCGATGGCGGGCGACTATTACATCCTCACGCTCGGCCTGCCCTCGGTGCTCGTGGAGTGCGGCTTTCTTTCCAACCCCGAGGAGGAAGCGCTGCTGCTCGACGCGCAGTACCGCCAGCGGATCGCGGAGGCGTTGTTCGACGGCGTCGTCAGCTGGACGGCGTTGCCGGGGGACCGGCCCGAGCCGCTGAAAAAGCTCGAAAGGTCGTGACAAGGCGCGCTCCGTCTGGTATAATAAGCTGAATGGATGCGCGCCGCGACGCGGCGCCGGGAGGAGCGACGCACTTGCTGGATCTTTGGCTGGCGAAGATGAGCCTGCCGATGCGGGATATGGACGTGCGGATGATGAATCCGCTGCAAATGGCATATGTCGGCGACGCGGTGCACGCGCTCTTCGTGCGCACGCGTCTTTTTGCGGGTGGAGAAAACGTGGGGCGGATGCACAAGCACAGCAACCGCTGCGTCAGCGCGGCGGCGCAGTCGCAGATGCTCTTGAGGCTGGAGCCGCGGCTCACCGAGGAGGAGGCGCAGATCGTCCGCCGCGGGCGCAATGCCCACGCGCATCACGCCGCTCCCAAGAATGCGGATCCGGCGGATTACAGCCGGGCGACGGCGCTGGAGGCGCTGCTGGGCTATCTGTTCCTGACAGGGCGAGGCGACCGGCTTGCGGAGCTGATGGAGGCAGCCTTGCCGGACGCGCTCTTGCCGCAGGGCGCAAAGGGAACGAAGCAGGAGGAAACACATGGCTAAGACACGGCAGAAGGTATTGCTGCTCAGGCATACGTACGACCCGGATGAAATCGTCGCGCTGGGCGCGCGGCTGTGCTACGCGCAGGCCGATGTGGATACGCTCCTAGAGCGCATCGCCAAGAAGGACCAGGCCTCCTTCATCGCGGGCGTCATGGCGCGCGGGCATCTGTCCGTCATCGAGCACGCGTCGTTCACGTTCGCCATCGAAGGCGTGAGCCGCACGCTGCTCGCCCAGATCACGCGCCATCGCATCGCCTCTTTCAGCGTGCAGTCGCAAAGGTACGTCTCCATGGGCGCGGGGTTTGACTACGTCGTGCCCCCGTCCATCGAGGCGTTGGGCGAGGAGGCGCAGGACGAGTTCGCGCGCCAGATGGAGACGATGCACGCCTGGTATGCCGATTGGCAGCGCCGCCTGGGCGACGCGGGCGAGCGGTCCAACGAGGATGCGCGCTTCGTGCTGCCGGGCGCTTGCGCGACGCGCATGCTGCTGACGATGAACGCCCGCGAGCTGCTGCATTTCTTCGAGCTGCGCTGCTGCGAGCGCGCTCAGTGGGAGATCCGCGCCCTCGCCTGGGAGATGCTGCGACTTTGCAAGCGTGCGGCGCCCGAGATCTTCGGCGCGGCCGGCCCTTCGTGCGTGCACGGGGCCTGCGCGGAGGGAAAAGCGTCGTGCGGGCGCATGGATGAGATGCGCTCTCGCGCGTCGGCGCTGGGCGAAGTTTTGGATGATACGAAGCGGTAAGACGAACGATAAGAAAAAATAAAGGGGTGCCGACATGGCTTATTACGACAAATTTTCGGACAAGCGTCCAAACAAGCGCGAGGACTGGCGCGACGACGGGCATACGCGCCGCCCCAGGC
>JAEYAR010000126.1 GCA_023404715.1 Bacillota bacterium
GGGAGACTTTTTCCTCCGCAAAATGGCATTTTGCTGCGGAAAAATCCCCGCCCCGCCGGCAAAGCCGGCGGATACGATTACAGTCTTGCAGACGGCTTTTGGTTTGTCTGACTTCGATAGGTTTGTCAAAAATCGATGTCGTAGCGGGTCCCCTGCGAGAATAAAACGCCTTGGGTTAGCCGGATACACAAAATACACGTGTTTTCATCTGAAAAATCGTTATGTCCGTTGTCGATCCAAGCGGCAAACGCCTTTTTTAGCTTTGCCGCCATCCGCTCATTTTCGCGCTTGCCGAAATAACCCAGGTTGACGCCTACGCCATGGGCGGTAAACCATTCGCCCGATATGGCGACGGCGGGGTTTTGCCCGATCTGCTTCATCTTGCCCGATCGCGCGTGGGTGATCACGTAGAACGCGCCGTCTTCGTAATAGCCGTCCACGCTACGCACATAAGGAACCCCGTCTTTTGCCGTCGCCAAGGCGATGATGCTGTCCTTGCCAAAGCGTTCATCCATGATCCGTCTTGTTTCGTCCGTCAGCTTTTCCATGCGTTTCTCCTCTATCCCGATGCGCGGTAATGATCGTGTAGCTGTACGCGTTGACCGTGATGACGCACCCGTCTGTTCGGATATACCAGTTTTTCCCTTTTCGCAGAATCTCAGCGCCGGGCGTCTCGATCTTTTTCCTGCACGAGGATACCACGGCGTCCGTTTCCAATAAAAGGTTTCTGCGGATGCGCACGGCGCCCAGCTCCGTCGTATGCAGTCGATCCAGATGGGCCGTCAATCCTTCGGGGGCGGTCATGGGATCCTCTCCTCTTCCGCATGCGGGTTGCCGGTAGTACGGCGCATCACATCATGGGCGCAAAGATGCGCAGGATCGGCTGCACCAGCTTGTGGTACCACGGACGGCGCAGCCAAGCGTCGTAGTGTAGCTCCTCGCACTGCTCAAAGAGCGATTCGATGTCGTCCTTCACCTGCATGACCACCGGGTCGCCGACGAAGTAGACGCCGTCCTCGTAATGCAGGTAGAACGAGCGATAGTCCAGGTTCACCGTGCCGACCGTCGCCTGCACGTCGTCCGCTACGCACATCTTGGCGTGGACAAACCCGGGCGTGTAGCGGTAGACGCGCACCCCGCTGTGCATCAGCCGCCCGCTGAAGGAGAGGCTGACCTGCTGTACATACCAGTGATCCGGGATGCCGGGGATGATGATGCGCACGTCCACCCCGCTCTCGGCCGCGAGGCATAGCTCGCTGAGCAGCACGTCGTCGAGCACGAGGTAGGGCGTGGTGATGTACACGTAATTCTTCGCCGTGCACAAGATCTGGCGGTATACGTTTTCCGCCGGGTTGTTGGGGTTGTTGTGCGGGCCGTCCTCGTAGGGCTGCATAAAGCCCGCCTCCGGGGCCTCGCAGCGCGCGGGCTTATAGTCCGCGAAGTCAAACGTCTCCTCCGTGCAGGCCTGCCACATCTGCAGAAGGAAGACCGTCAGGCTATAGGCCGCGTCGCCCTCAAAGCGCACGGCCGTGTCCTTCCAGTGGCCGTGCTTGGGGTAGAGGTTGGCGTACTCGTCGCCGATGTTGATGCCGCCCGTGTAGCAGACGTTCCCGTCGATGGTGACGATCTTGCGGTGGTCGCGGTAGTTGAGGTACATCTGGTGCACGTAGCGCTGCACGGGGTTGAAGATGATCACGCGCACGCCCGCCTGTTCTAGGCGATCCAGGAAGGCGTGCGAGGTGGTCACCAGCGAGCCCATATCGTCGTACATAAGCCGCACGTCCAGGCCCTGCGCGGCCTTGCGCGTGAGCACGTCGAGCACGCGTTCGTAGATCTGCCCCTCAAAGACCATGAAAAATTCCAAGTAGATGTAGCGCTCCGCCTTTTCCATATCCTCTAGCATGGCGTCGAACGCCTGCTCGCCCAGCGGAAAATAGCGCGTCTTCGTGTCCGTATAGACCGGGAAGCCCTGGCCAATTAGGTATTCGGACAGCCGTGCGCAGTCGGGGTATTGCGTCCGCATCGCGCCGCTCACCTGCGGGTCCTGCAAGAGGACCTCCTTGCGCCGGCCGAACACCCTGCGGATGCTCACGCCCAGCTTGTTATGGCGCGTGCCGCGGCCCCACATCAGGTAGAGCACCAGGCCGAACACGCCCATGATCAGCACGCACACCACCCATGCAAAGCGATAGTTCGCATCCTCATGCTCGGATACGAGCGCCACGATCGCGATCGAGCAGCCCAGCTCCAACAGCGAATAGACCGTCACCGCGTTGGCGCGCAGAAAGCGCACGAAGACAAATAACAAAAGCAGCTGCAGCACGAGCAGCCCTACCACCAGCGTACAACGCAGCACCGCTTCCACAGTGATGCCCGTCTTCGGGCCCCGTTTATCCCTGGCCATGGGTTCTCCTCCCTTCCCCTCTTCCTCTATTGAACCAAACTTGAGCCCCTATGTCAAGCAAAATGGTTTACAGGTCAATCTTTCTTGCGGGATTCCCTCGACACGCAAAATGCCGCACGCCTATTATGTTGAGGCGACCTCGGGTCGCTCGCCCGTAACCCACGCGCCCTAAGCCTCTTACCTAACCCGCCCCAGCCCTACTGTAGTATGTCATGTCATCTAAAACCTCACAAACGAAAGAAGAAATAATATAGAGCTATACGAAACTGCCTCCGGCGGGGAGCGCGCTCCGCTGGGGCCAGAAAGGGCAAGGGGGGTTGCGATACCCCACTTCGCCCCGCGTGCTGACGCACGCGGGGTACGCGTCGGCGAATTTTCAATTCGCACGCCGCTAGCTCGCTTCGCTCA
>JAEYAR010000148.1 GCA_023404715.1 Bacillota bacterium
GCGGCGCGGCCTGCGCCGCAAACGCAGCGGCCAGCGCCGCGCCCGGCCCGCCGTCGCCCGGCATGCCGTCGCCCGGCCCGCCGTCGTCCCGATTTCGGTCGCCCCGGTTTCGGTCACCCCGGTTCCGGTCGCCCGGAATAAACGGACCGAGCAGGATGCGGCGATCCATGATGTCGCGCACAAAGGGCCGGCACGGCTGGATGGGCAGCAGCAGGCGGCGCATGTCGAAGACGAGGCATTCGTAGGCGCAGGCCTGCGGCATGCCGCCGTGTAGCACGCCGCCCGCGACGAAGGCCATGTCCCCGGCCTGAAGCGCATAATCCGCGTCGCCCGCGCGCAGCACAAAGCGCCCTTTCAATACGCGCATCGCCTCGAATTCCTCATGCCAGTGGTAAGGCATCTCGTAGCGCGGGTGGCGCTCGTCCACGAAATGGTATTCGAGCGGGAAGCCGCCCGACCCGCGCGGGCGGGATTCATGAATGTCGATGGGAAGCATTGTGGATCTCCTCTGAAAAAGTGAATATCGTCCTACTATTTGCCATGATAACACGAGCGCGCGCGCTTTGCCAGCGTTATTATAGAAGCAAAGGACAAAGTGTACGGAGGAGGATCTAAATGGACGCGAAGGACATGATCTGCGAGGTATGCCACAGGATGTGGCAGCTGGGCTGGGTGGCGGCGAACGACGGCAACGTCTCCGTCAAGCTGCCGGACGGCACGTTTCTCGTGACGCCCACAGGGGTGAGCAAGAGCTTCATCACGCCGGACATCCTGCTGCGCGTAGACGCGGACATGAACGTGATCGAGGGCGGCGGCAAGCCCTCCAGCGAGATGAAGATGCACATGCGCTGCTATCAGGAGCGGGAGGACGTGGGCGCGGTCGTGCACGCGCACCCGCCGACGGCGACGGGCTATGCGGTCGCGGGCAAGAGCCTGGATGAATACAGCATGATCGAGACGGTGATCGCCATCGGGTCGATCCCGCTGACGCCCTATGGCACGCCCTCTACCTACGAGGTGCCGGACGCCATCGCCCCCTATCTCGCGGAGCACGACGTGCTGCTCTTGCAAAACCACGGGGCGCTTACGGTCGGCTGCGACCTGATGACCGCCTACTACCGCATGGAGACGCTGGAGCTATACGCGAAGATCAGCCTGACGGCGCACTTGCTCGGCGGCGCCAAGGAGATCGAGCGCGGCCAGATCGACAAGCTGCTCGACCTGCGGGAGAACTATTACCACGTGACGGGCAAACATCCGGGCTTCAAAAAGTACCCGGGGAACGAAGCATAAGGACGAGGAGGAACTTGTATGCGTTATCCGAAAATCGGCATTCGGCCCACGATCGACGGCAGATGGGGCGGCGTGCGGGAATCGCTCGAGGAACAGACGATGAACATGGCGCGCGCGGCGAAGGCGCTGATCGAGACGCTGCGCTACCCCGACGGCACGAACGTACAGGCCGTGATCGCCCCCTCGACGATCGGCGGCGGCGCAGAGGCCGCGCGCTGCGAGGACCTGTTTTGCGCGGAGGGCGTCGTGGCGACTTTGACCGTCACGCCCTGCTGGTGCTACGGCACCGAGACGTTCGACATGAACCCGCATACGATCAAGGCCGTATGGGGCTTTAACGGCACGGAGCGGCCCGGCGCGGTCTATCTCGCGGCGGTGCTGGCCGCCTATGCGCAAAAGGGGCTGCCGGCCTTCTCTATCTACGGGCGCGACGTGCAAGACGCGGACGACAGGACGGTCCCGGCGGACGTACAGGATAAGATCCTCTCCTTCGCGCGCGGCGCGGTGGCCGTCGGCTGGACGCGCGGCAAGTCCTACGTAAACGTCGGCGGCGTGGCGATGGGCATCATGGGCAGCTACTGCGACACGCAAATGATGCAAAAATACCTAGGCATCCGCGCGGAGTGGGTGGACATGACCGAGGTGCTGCGCCGCATCACGCTGAGCATTTACGACCCCGAGGAGTACGAGCGCGCCTATGCCTGGGTGCGCGCGAACTGCCGCGAGGGCTTTGACACAAACGCGGGCAAGGATCTGCCGGCGGTCATCACCCGCTCAAAGGTCGTGCCCCCGGAGGACGACTGGGCGTTCGTGACGAAGATGACGCTCGTGGTGCGCGACATCCTCTACGGCAACGCGCGGCTGGACGCGCTGGGCTGGCACGAGGAGGCGCTGGGCAAGAACGCCGTGGCGGGCGGATTCCAGGGGCAGCGCAACTGGACGGACTGGCTGCCCAACGGCGACTTTATGGAGGCGATCCTGGCCTCGACCTTCGACTGGAATGGGAAAAAGCAACCCACGGCGTTTGCGACGGAGAACGACACGCTCAACGGCCTGTCCATGCTGCTGGGCACGCTGACGACGGGCGGCGCGCCTTGCTTCCACGACGTGCGCACCTATTGGAGCCCGGAGGCGGTGCGCCGCGTGACGGGTTGGACGCCCGTGGGAGCGGCGGCGGAGGGGTTCATCCACCTCATCAACAGCGGCGCGAGCGCGCTGGACGGCACGGGCGCGGCGAAGGGCGCGCAGGGCGAGGGCTGCATGAAGCCCTGGACGGAGATGACAGGGGCGGACATCGCGGCCTGCCTCGAGGCGACGGATTGGTGCCGCGCGAATTATGAGTACTTCCGTGGCGGCGGGTTCTCCAGCCACTTTAAGACGCAGGCGGAGATGCCCGTGACGCTGCTGCGCATGAACATCGTAGAGGGCGTAGGCCCCGTGATGCAGATCGCGGAGGGGCGGACGGTGCTGCTGCCGGGGGACGTGCACCGCGCGCTGGACGAGCGCACCGACCGCACCTGGCCCACGACCTGGTTCGCCCCGCGGCTGACGGGCGAGGGCGCGTTCGCGGACGTGTACGCGGTCATGGCCAACTGGGGCGCGAACCACGGCGTCACGGTGTACGGCCACGTGGGCGCGCAGCTCATCACGCTGTGCTCCATGCTGCGCATCCCCGTCGCCATGCACAACGTGCCGGAAGCGCAGATCTTCCGCCCGCATTGCTGGGCGGCTTTCGGCACAAAGGATCGCGAGGCGGCGGACTTCGCCGCGTGCGCGCACTACGGGCCGCTTTACAAGTGATTGGGGGCGCCCTCGGGAATGGAGACATGCACATGCAATACGTGCTCGCAGTGGACATCGGCGCCTCGGGCGGACGTCACATGCTCGTCGGCATGCAGGACGGGCGCGTGGTGCTGGAGGAGGTTTATCGGTTTGATAACGGCATGAGGCAAAAGGGCGGACGCCTCGTATGGGACGTACAGGCGCTCTTCGCGGACGTGGTTGAGGGCATGCGCCGCTGCGCGCAGCTGGGCAAAACCCCGCTGAGCGTGGGCATCGACACCTGGGGCGTGGATTACGTGCTGCTGGATGCGGACGACAGGCCGGTGGGCGACGCCGTGGCCTATAGGGATTCGCGCACGCAGGGCATGGAGGCGCGGCTGGAAGCGGCGCTGCCTTTCGACGCGCATTACCGCGTCACCGGCATCGCCCGGCAAAGCTACAACACCGTCTATCAGCTCATGAGCGAGCCGCGATCGGTCCTGGACCGGGCGCGCGCGTGTCTCATGATGCCCGACTACCTGCACTTCCTCCTCGCCGGCGTCAAGGCGAACGAGTACACCGAGGCCAGCACCACCGCGCTGCTGGACGCGCATACGCGCGCCTGGTCGCCGCAGGTGCTGGAGGCTGCGGGGATCCCGCAGGGGCTTTTCGATTTGCCGCTCAAATATCCGGGCGATGTGCTGGGCGCGCTGCGCCCGGAGGTGGCGCGGGCGGCCGGCTTCGACTGCCGCGTCGTCCTGCCCGGCACGCATGACACGGCCAGCGCCTTCTTTGCCGTGCCCGCGCAGGACGCGCAGGCGGCGACGCTCTCCAGCGGCACGTGGAGCCTGCTGGGCGCGACGCTGGATGCCCCGCTCACGGGCGCGGCCTGCCGGGAGGCGGGCTTCACGAACGAGGGCGGCTGCGGCGGGATTACCTGCGTGCGCAACATCATGGGGCTATGGATTTTGCAGTCCATCCGGCGCGAGCTGGACCAAGCCTATTCGCACGCACAGCTCGCCGAACTCGCCCGCGAGGGGACGCGCTATGAGGCCGTGTTCGACGTAAACGATGCGCGCCTGCTCGCGCCGGAGCGGATGACGGATGCGGTGCTATCCGTGCTGGCGGATGCCGGGCACGCGCCGCCCCGGACGCTGGCGGAGCTGCTCTGCTGCGTGCATAGGAGCCTCGCCGGCTGCTACGCGCAGGGGGTGAAGCAACTCGAACGCCTTACGGGGCGGCGGATCACGTCGCTGCATGTTGCGGGCGGCGGCAGCCGCAACCGGACGCTGAACCAATGGACGGCGGACGCTACGGGCGTGCCCGTCTTCGCCGGTCCGGCGGAGTGCACGGCGCTGGGCAACGCCCTGTGCCAGCTCATCGCCGCCGGGGAGATCGGTACGCGGGAAGAGGCGCTGCAAAGGGTACGCGAGAGCTTCCCGATGGAGCGCTATGAACCGGAGGGACACAGATGAACGAGCTATGGTACGCACAGCCCGCCCAAAAGTGGGTGGAAGCCCTGCCGCTGGGCAACGGCCGCGTCGGGGCGATGGCCTTCTCCGGCACGGACGAGGAGCGCCTTTGCCTCAACGAGGATACGCTTTGGTCCGGGGGCCCCTGGCGCTACGACGCGCCGAGGCGGGAGCATTGGGAGCGCGCCCGCGCGCTCGTGCGTGCGGGCGATTATGCCGCGGCCCAGGCGGAGCTGGAGGGGCATATGCAGTTCCCCTATACCGAGGCGTACGAGCCCTTCGGCGAGCTGCGCGTGCGCTTTGAGACGGCGGCGGGCACCCCGGCGGCCGATTACCGGCGCAGCCTCGATCTGGACGCCGCGGCCGTCACGGCATCGTACAAGCTGGGCGAAAACCGCGTGCGCAGCAGCTGCTTCGTATCCCGCGCGGACGAACTACTCGTCCTGCGCATGGAGGCGGATTCGCCGCTGAGCGCCGCGTTTTCGCTGTCGAGCCCTTTGCGCAGCGAGCCCTTTGAAACAGACGGACGCGCGGGGCTGCGCGTACGCGCGCCCAGTTCTTGCGCGCCCAACTACCTCGGCGACATCCCGGAGCCGATTCGCTACGAGGAGGGGGATCGCCGGGGGCTGGAGGGCGTATGCCTGATGGAGGTGCGTTGCGACGGCGCGCAGGACGTGCGCGCGGGGATGCTATACGTTTACGGCGCGCGAACCATGGAAGCGCGCGTGAGCTTGCGCACCAGCTTTTTGGACTTTCGCACGCCGCCCGCGGGCTCGCCCGTAGACGCCCTGGCGCTTGCGCGCGCGGACTTGGACGCGGCGGCGCTCAAGGGTTACGATACGCTTTTTCAACGCCACCTGGCGGAGTATAGGCCGTATTTTAAGCGCGTGACGCTCGCGCTCGGGGATACGGACGGGACGGACGCGCTCGCGACCGACGAACGGCTTCGCATGAGCCCGGCGGACTGCGCCGACCCACGGCTGGTGGAGCTCGCGTTTGCGTACGGACGCTACCTGCTCATCGCCAGCTCGCGCCCCGGCACGCAGGCCGCGAACCTGCAGGGCATCTGGAACGCGGACGTGCGCCCGCCGTGGAGCAGCAACTATACCGTCAACATCAACACGCAGATGAACTACTGGCCCGCCGAGCCCTGCGGTCTGCCGGAGATGCACGGGCCGCTGCTGGACCTGATCGACCGCCTGCGCGTGACGGGCGCACAGACCGCGCGCATCACATACGGCGCGCCCGGCGCGGTCTGCCATCACAATACGGACCTATGGGCGCACACGAACGCGGTGGGGGCGGACCGGCGAGGGAGCGCGATGTGGAGCCAGTGGCCGATGGGTTACGCGTGGCTGACGCGCCACATGATGGAGCGCTGGCGCTACGGGCGCGACCGCGCATTCTTACGGGAACGGGCGCTGCCCGCGCTGCGGGACGCCTGCGCGTTCTTCGCGGAGATGATGGCGCAGGACGAGGCGGGCCAATGGGTCTTCTCGCCCGCGACGTCGCCCGAAAACGTGTTTTCCTACCGCGACGGGCAGTCCGCGGTCGCCAAGCGCTCCACGATGACGGACGCGATCGTGCGCGAGGCGTTCGAAAACTACCTGGAAGCGCTGGAGACGCTCGGGTTAGACGAGCCGCTCGGCGCGCGCGTGCGCGAGATGCGAACGCGTATGCCGCTGCCCAGGGTGGGCGCGGACGGCAGGCTGCTCGAGTGGGATGAGGACTACCCCGAGGTGGAGCCGCAGCACCGCCACGTCTCGCACCTATACGGTCTGTACCCGGCGGACCTGATCGCGCCGGATAGCGCCCTGGCGGATGCGTGCAGGCGGAGCCTGATCGCCCGCGGCGACGTGGGCACGGGCTGGAGCCTGGGCTGGAAGATCTGCCTGTGGGCGCGCCTGGGCGACGGCGCGCACGCGCTGCGGCTGCTGTCCATGCAGCTGACGCCGCACGACGAGGGGCATCCGGAGGGACGCACGTATCCCAACCTCTTCGACGCGCACCCGCCCTTTCAAATCGACGGCAACTTCGCCGCCGCTGCGGGCGTAGCGCAAATGCTGCTCTCCTGCGGCAAGGACACCGTCCGGCTCCTGCCCGCGCTGCCGCCCGCCTGGCCCTGCGGGCGCGTTCGGGGCCTGCGGGCCGCCGGCGGGTATGAGGTAGCCCTCAGCTGGCGGGACGGTAGGCTCGAGCGGGCGGAGCTGACCGCCGTGGTCCCGGAGCCCGCGCGCATTACGCTGCGCTACGGCGAGGGAGAAAGGACGCTCGCGCTGCCGTGCGGCGAGACGAGAGCGCTCACAGCGCACGATTTTTGATAAATGCATGATCCGCAGTACGCGCCGCGCAGGGACATCCGCTGCGGCGCGTTTTTATGCTCTTGCGCCGTTTGCCACCATAAACCGCTTGACTTATACAAAAAAACCACCTATCATGAGGTGAAATGCTGAAAAACTGTGCGCAAACGGAGGCGGCCTGATGAAGAAAAATGTGACGATGCGCTTTCAAATGTTCGCGACATTGATGGCGCTTTTCCTGATTCCCACGTTCCTTTTTTGCTTTTTGGGCTTTCAATGGGCGCGGGGGAACATCGTCAAAAATGCCAACGCTTCCTACGCCGCGACGCTTGCGAACGTCGCCGGGCGCATGGAACGGGACATCGAAAACCGCGAGAGCATCGTCACGCTCTTTAACAAGACGCTGCTGCTGCGCAAGCTGACCTATATGCAGGGCAGCACCGTGGATTACGCGCGCGTGAGCGTGGACGACCTGCACGAGTACAAGACGCAGCTCATGTTCCACTGCGCGGGCAGCCCGCTGTTCGACGAGATCGCAATTTGCTTCCCGACGAAGAACCTGGTGATCTCCTCCTTAGGGCTTTGGAATCTGGACTGGTTTTTGCAGGACGAGTTCAGCGTGCAGGGTGTGACGGACGCGCAGTGGCAGACTTTGTTCCGCGCGGGCGGCGCGCTGTACGGGCGGGAGATTTCGAGCTTTGGATATGCGAAGCGCGGCGTCGTCTGGGTGCAGCCGGGGGAGGTGAACGCCGCGGGCGAAGCGCTGATGTCCGTCCTCTTCTACACGAGCGACGCCACGCTGAACGGATACCTGGACGACCTGGCGCTCTATCCCGGCACAGTCACGGCGCTGCTCGATCCGGACGGCGCCCTGGTGCACGCCCCGCAGGGGGAAGCGAGGGAAATGCTCACGGCCTACGCCGAAGACCCGGACGCAGGCGAGCTTAGGATGCCCGACGGCGCGCGCTTCGAGGTGATCCGCCTGCGCAGCGAGCCCTCGGGGCTTACGCTTTGCGCCTTTCTGCCGCGCGACGCCCTTTACGGCGAGGTGCAGAGCATCACGTTTGCGATGGCGCTGATTCTGCTCGCCATGACGGCGATCGGCCTCGCGCTTTCCTGGGAGCTCGCGGCGATCAATTACCGCCCGCTCGAACGGGTCTTTGCGGTGTTCGGCGCGCGATTTGCGCGCAGCGCGCCTACGCGCCAGGATATGGAGGGGATCGAGCGCCAGCTGCTGGAGATCCTGCGCGAGCAGGAGGCGCTGCGCGGGCGCATGGAGGCGAGCCACGACATGCTGCAATATGCGGCCTTGTCGCACCTGCTGGAGGGGGACGCTTCTTTTGGGGCGCTTTCGCAGGGGCCGGCGCTGGATCTGCTGGACCTGCCCATGCCGTACGACCGGTTCGCCGTGGCCCTGCTCGTGCATCCGCGGATAAGCACGGGCATGATGGAGCGGCTGGGCGCGCTGCAGGAGGGGCGGGCGATCAAGCTCTATCCGCTCGTGCGCGAGGCGCAGCGCGTGGTGGTATGCAACTGGCAGGGGGAAGCGCAGGATGGGTTCGTCTATCACGCGCTGCAGTCCCTATGCGGCTGCGCCTGCCTGTCGCAGGTGTACGAAGGGCCGGAGATGTTTGCCGAGGCGATGCGCGAGGCGCGCGAAGCGATGCGCGTCAGGCCGCTGGGCTCGTCGATCTGCTTTTATCAGAAGGATTGGCAGGGGGAGCCGCTCTATTACCCGCCGGAGACGGAAAAGGCGCTGCTCTCCAGGCTGCGCGAGGGGGATGAGGCGCGCGCCGCCGCCTTATACGAAGAGCTGCTCGGGCGCAACAACCGGGCGGATACGCGCGGCAAGATGCTGGTCGCAGTGGAATGGACGGTGCTCAAAACGGACGACGGCAAAGGCTACCTGACGCGCAGGCTGCAAAGCCCGCAGCCGCAAGCGGCGATGGAGGCGCGGGTGCGCGCCATACGTATGCTCCTGGGCGACGCGGCGGCTTATCACAGGCAGCGCATCGAGGAGCGGCGCAGCGCGTTTGCCGAGGAGATGCTCGCCTTTATCGACGAGCACATCACGGACGAACAGCTAAGCCTCACGGTGCTGGCGGATCATCTGCACGTGACGTCTACCTATTTAAGCCGTTATTTCAAGGAGCAGATGCACACAGGTTACCTCGACTACGTGAACAAGAAGCGGATGCTGCTGGCCAGGCGCATGCTGGAGGAAGGACGGCTCACCATCGGGGAGGTCGCCGTGCAGGCGGGCTTTGGCAACGACGCGACGTTTCGCCGGGTGTTCAAAAAGTACGAGGGCACGGCGCCCAGCCGCGTGCAACGGACGGACGACGGCGCAAAAGCATAAGAAATCGACCCGTTGCAATTTTTGATCGCCCCTATTGACGGCACATCGATTAAAAAATGGATGATGTGCAACAACGGATGGGTTTACATTTGAACTATATGCCCTTATCATGGGGATAGCTATACGGGGCGGCGCGCAGCCTCGTATAAACCGGATCCGCGCTAGCCGCTCTGCCGCCGGAGGCAGGACGGGAGGCCTCAATTCGCCTACATTAAAAGCCGGGCATCGTTTCAGAACCAAAAGAAAAAAACGGAGCATGAGGATGTCCGTCGGAAGCAATTCGTAGGCATATGGAGCTGTCTTATAA
>JAEYAR010000190.1 GCA_023404715.1 Bacillota bacterium
CCACTGAGCGGTCTTGTGCTCCAGCAGCCCTTTCCCCTCTTTCGTCAGATGATAATACCGCCTTACCCTTTTTTCGGGCGTCATCTGCTCGTAGCTTTCGACCGCGCCCTGCGCTTCCAGCGCATGCAATAGCGGGTAAAGCGTGCCTGCCTTCAGGCTGAACACATCGCACGAGCGTGCGCGCAGCGCCTCGATCATCTGATAACCGTACATATCCCCTTCTGTAAGCAGATGCAGCAGAAGCATGCCCGTGCTCCCCGACAACAGGTTCTTATCCATCGTCTCACCTCCATCAATAGATTATCGATATATGATCCGTCTCTACACTATACATCGATCATCTATGTATTGTCAAATTCATCTTTTCTTTCCAGGAACGGCAGGGTTTCCCGTGCGCAGGGCGAATCCTTCATGCATTACATCTTTCAGATCGGAGATCCTTATGCGCTATACATACCGTCATACACGCTACTGCTGCTACGCCTCCAGCGTTTCGCACGCGGCGGTTAACAACCTGGCCCCGCTTCTCTTTCTCACGTTTCAGCGGCAATTTGCCATTTCGCTCTCACAGCTCGCCTTTTTGGTGACGCTCAACTTCGCCATTCAAATGGTTGTCGATCTCGTCGCCGCGCGATATGCCGTTCGCGTCGGCTACCGCACGTGCGTCGTCGCAGCCAACGCGCTATGCGGGATCGGATTGATCGGCTTGGGCGTATTGCCAGGCGTATTGCCGAGCCCCTATGCGGGCCTGGTACTCGCCATGGTGCTCTACGCTCTGGGCGGCGGCTTGCTGGAGGTGCTCACGAGCCCCATCGTCGAGGCGCTGCCCGGCGATGAAAAGGCCGCCGCGATGAGCATGCTGCACTCCTTTTACTGCTGGGGCCACGTCGCCGTGGTGCTATTTTCCACGCTTTACTTCACCACCATCGGCATCTCGCATTGGCGCTTTCTACCGATCTTATGGTCCGTCATCCCGCTGGCTAACGCGTACTTCTTCTCGCGCGTACCGATCAACACGTTCGGCGACGGCGCGCAAAGCCTGTCCGTGCGCGGTCTCTTTCGCCTGCCCGTCTTCTGGCTCTTCTTTCTGCTGATGCTCTGCGCGGGCGCGGCGGAGCAATCCATGAGCCAGTGGGCCTCCCTATTTGCGGAGCGCGGCCTGGGTGTCTCCAAAACCCTGGGGGATCTGCTCGGCCCCTGCGCGTTCGCCGTATTGATGGGGCTCTCGCGCCTGCTCTACGGACGGTTTGGCGCGCGGCTAAACCTGCGCGCGTGCATCCTCGCCTCCAGCGTTCTGTGCGTCATGTGCTATCTGCTCACCGTATTTTCCCCCAGCCCCCTCCTTTCACTGCTCGGCTGCGCGGTATGCGGTTTCTCGGTCGGCATTCTCTGGCCGGGCACGCTCAGCCTATCCGCCGCCCGTTGCCCGCAGGGAGGCACGGCGCTCTTCGCGCTGCTCGCCCTCGCCGGGGATGTCGGGTGCTCCGCCGGCCCCGGGCTGGTCGGGTTCGTCTCGGATTGGAGCGAGCGCTTCTGCGCGTCCCCCCTCTTTTCCGGCGAAGCCGGGCTGAAGCTCGGCATGCTCGCGGCCATCGTCTTTCCATTGCTCCTCGTGCTCGGTTCCCTCTGGCTTTCCCGCAAATCATCATAATCGATCGGAGGTTTTCCCCATGCAAAAGCTCCTCATCACCGGCCCAACGGGCTTCGTCGCCTCGCGCATGGCCCAGGATCTACGCGCCGCCTATCGCGTCACAGCCATGACGCACAGCGAGCTGGACATCACAGACCCTGAGGCCTGCCGCCGCGCGGTGGCAGGCGTAAAGCCCGACGCGGTATTGCACTTTGCCGCGATCTCCCGCATCGACGTATGTGAAAAGGACCCCGCGCTCGCCCGGCGCGTGAACGTCGTGGGCACGCAGAATATCGCCCGCGCATGCCAGGAAAACGGCGCTGCGCTCGTTTACGCCAGCAGCGACCAGGTATATACCGGCCTGCCCGGCGAAGCCCCGCATCGTGAGGACGAGAGGCTCTCGCCCACGAACGTCTACGCGCGCACCAAGGTCGAGGCAGAGCAGTTGGCCGCATCGCTATGCGAGCGCTTTTATGCGCTGCGCCTGACCTGGATGTTTGATTTGCCGGTGCGCTTTTGCGCGTCGAGCCTCGGCGTCGTGGGCATGTGCATGCGCGCTTTGCTGCAGGGTGAGCCCGTGCGCGCGGCGGTCAACGACCATCGCGGAATGACCTACGTGCGCGAGGTCATCGAAAATATCCCCGCATTGCTCGCCGCCCCCTGCGGCGTCTATAACTACGGCAGCCCCAATTTCGAGAGCACGTACGCCGTTTGCCGCCGCGTATTTGAGCGATTCGGCGCTTCACAGAGGGCGGCCAAGTTGCTCGTCCCCTTTGAGGCGGACGCCCCGCAGAACCTGATGATCGACGACGCGAAGCAGCGCGCCGCGGATATTCGATTCTCCCTCACGATGGACGCGGTGGATCGGATGTTCGCCGAGTACCGTCTCTCGTTTTAGGGGGACGCATGATCACTACCGTTCAGACGCTCGACCTCGCGCCAAACCGCCGTCTCCTCGCCGTCAGCGACATCCACGGACATCCGGGCTTGCTGCGCGCGCTGCTGCAGAAGGTCGGCTTTTTAACGCAGGACATCCTCTTTATCGTCGGCGACATCATCGAAAAAGGGCCGGATAGCCTCGGCGCGCTCCGGCTGGTGATGCAGCTTTGCCGCACGCACACCGTCTATCCGCTGATCGGCAACGTCGACCTGTGGCAGCTCAGCTGGCTTCAATGTGACGACGAAGAGACGGCGGGCTATCTACTTGAGCGCATCGCCCAGGCCGCCTCGCGCTACGGCTGTTGCCTCTTTTCACAAATGTGCGCCGAGGCGAGCCTTACCGTCGCAACTACCCAAGACGTGCTGGCAGCCCGGCGAATGATCCGCAAACACTTCGCGCCAGAGATCGCCTTCCTGCAAGGCCTGCCCACCATCGTCTGCACGGAGCATGCCGTCTTCGTCCACGGCGGCATTCCAACACAGGACGTGGATTCCCTGGCAGGAACCGAAGCGCATCCCTATCTCAAGAACGACAATTTTATGAAAAAGGGGCTGTGCTTTGACCGTTGGCTCGTCGTAGGGCATTGGCCCGCCACGCTCTATGGCGAGCGCTTCCCCTGCTGCAACCCCTATATCAGTGAGCGCCAGCGGATCATCAGCATTGATGGGGGCTGCGGCATCAAACGTGACGGACAGCTCAACGCCCTGATCTTTGCCGATGCCGCCTGCCGCGAAATTTCGTACGCTGCCTGCGACGAGCTGCCCTCGGGCATCGCGCTGGACGCGCAGGCGGAAAGCCCGGATTCCTTCTATCTGCGCTATACCGATTGCAGCGTACGCGTGCTCGTACGCGAGAGCGACTGCGTCCAGGTCGAGCATATCACCACGGGGCGACGCCTTTGGGCGCCGTCCAGCTTCCTCTACGACGAGGATAGGCGTTGCGCCGATCTAACCGATTATCGCCTGCCCGTAAGCCCCGGCGATTCACTCTCGCTGATACAGCGCACGTCGCGCGGGTATATCGCCAAAAAGGACGGCGTCACCGGCTGGTACTTGGGACGGATGAGGGAATAAATCGGGCCGCAAGCCCTGGCTGAGGGCTTGCGGCTATTTTAATGCTTGACAACGGCTTATATTCATCGTATAATATTCAACGAAGAGTATTGAGGAGGAAGACGAAGTGACGCAAATATTTGTCCTCGGACTGCTCGATCTTCAGCCGATGTCTGGGTACGACATACAACAGGCCCTGCAGGGGGTGGATGTAGAGCAGTGGGGCGGTATCTTGGTCGGTTCCATCTACCATGCGCTCAAAACGCTGGAAAAGGGCGGTTATGTTGAGGTACAGGGCGTGGAGCAGACCGGGCACCGCCAAAAAGCGATCTACCGCATAACCGATAAAGGACGCGGGCATCTTCAAACGTTGGTCTTGCAAGCCCTCCGCGCGCAACCGGCCCTCTACCCCACGCACTTTTACGCCGGGCTCACGTTTTTGAATAAATGCCCCGCGCCCCAGGTTCGGTCCGCCCTCGAAAAACAGTACGAAAGCCTTGAAGCGGAATATGCAGCCCTGCAATGCGGCTGGGATCAAAAAAAAGCCGCCTTTAAAGGGGACCTGCCGCCCGTCGTTCAGTATACGTTCGACCATATGTTTCAAACCCTGCGGCTTCAGATGGAGTTTCTTCAAAAAATCCTCTCCACGGTTTAACTTGCTCCCATCGAGGGAGCAAAAAACAGCGCCAATACTCATCATTGAGTATTCACCACAAAATAAAAGGAGGCTTTACTAAAATGACACATCTCATAAAGGCGCAGGACATTTCCAAGCGCTTTGGTCCTCGCCAGGTTCTGCAGCGCCTGTACCTCGAAATCCTGAAGGGCGAAGTCGTCGCGCTGATCGGTCCGAACGGAGCGGGCAAGACGACCACGCTATCGATCCTGCTCGGCATGCAAAAGGCGGATGAGGGCGCGATCTCCTACTGGCGTCCCGATTATCGGGCGCATGTCGGCGTGCAGCTTCAGACCACACCCTTCTTCGAAGGGTACACCGCCCAAG
Source organism: Bacillota bacterium (assembly GCA_023404715.1). Taxonomy (GTDB): domain Bacteria; phylum Bacillota; class Clostridia; order Christensenellales; family Aristaeellaceae; genus Beduinella. The sequence continues at coordinate 4,626 of JAEYAR010000190.1, forward strand.
AAAACCTACAATTCTTTGCGGCGCTCTACGGGCAGAAGCCTCCTCGCGAACGGCTTGATCGCCTCCTGAACGCATGCGGTCTTTGGCAAGCGCGCCATACGCCGGCCGTCCGCCTATCCCTCGGCCAGCAAAAACGGCTCGCCATCGCCGTCACAACCCTCCACGAGCCGGATCTGATCATCCTCGACGAACCGACAGCCGGACTCGATCCCCTAGCGAGGCGGGATATCCGCGACATGATTTTGTCTTTGCGGGCAAAGGGGATCACCGTCCTGCTCACATCGCACGACCTGAGCGAGGTACGGAAGGTGGCGGACCGCCTGCTGTTTTTACATCGCGGCAAAATCGCGGCGGAGGGCAGCCCCACCGGCCTGATGGCGGCGTATAACGCAGCCGATCTGGATGACCTTTATTTGAAGATCACGCAAAGCGAGGCCGAATGACATGAAGACGATCTGCACCCTCACGCTCAAATCCGCGCTGCGCGATCCCTATCTGCTCTTCTGGTCCCTGTTTTTCCCCATCGCGGGAACGCTCGGGCTGGGGCATTTCATAGGCGCGGAGGGATATCCGTCGCGTATTATGACCGGCATGATGTGCGTAAGCGTCGTGTTTTACGCGTACATGACGACCGTGTTTTCCAATCTCGCGCAGCGCCGCAGGGGCGTTTTCAACCTGTTGCACGTAACGCCCCTGCCGCTTGGTAAATATGTCGTCAGCGTATCGTCCGCTTGGGCGGTGCTCTCGCTATTGTGCTCCAGTGCCGTACTTCTAGCGGGCATGCTCGTGTTTCAGCTGCGCATCAGCGTGCGATCGTTTCCGCTGCTCGCGCTTTCGATTTGCGCTGCCGCCGCCGGCTATATCTTCTTCAGTTTTTTCATCTCCAGCCGATGCAAAAACGAAGGCGTGGCTAGCCTGATGAGCAACGTTATCGTCCTGCCGCTGTTATTTTGCAGCGACGGCTTCTATTCGCTGAGCGAAGCGCCGGGCGTCGTGCGGGCGCTGAGCCGCGTGAACCCTTTTCAGTTCTTCCTCAACGCCGTTCGCGCTTCCTTGCAGCTCGATGCGGGCCCCTATCTGCTCGCGCTCTTTCAGCTCGCGCTGCTCATCCTGCTCACGCTGCCGCTGGCTGTGCGGACCTTCCGCTACGCCGAACGTTAACCCGCAGCTCGCCTACATGTACCGCTCGTATTCGCCCTGTGGAAATGCGCCCGCCAGTCCGAGCACGCGCGGCCATAGGCCCGTTTCGGCCGCGATAAACCCCATCAGCATGCCCATATGCGTATGCAGATGGCGATGCTGCGCGAGGATCAGCGTAAAGCGCGTGTGTTCGCATCCTTCCGGCCGTTCGTTCAGCGTCCTATCCGTCAGCGAGGCCAGATAGTCCGCGGCTTTGCGCGACACCTGCGCCCGGTATGCCTCCATCCGATCCCTGCCAATTCCACGCCCGACGGCCGCATTCAAGTCGTTCATCCCCGCCTCGTGGAACGGCGGCTCCTCGTACGCCGGATCGCACGGGTTGATGAGCCACCGGTCCAACGAATGAAGCGTATGGTATACGTGCTTCCATAGCGGCTGGTCGCAATAGCGCTTATCCCAGAGCGCTGCCGGGATACATGAGAAGACGTTGTCGATCTCCCACAGCGCGCGTTTCGTCTGCTCGCGGATCGCGCGGCACAGCGGGTTTTCGCATGCGCTTTGTGCTCGTTTCAATTCGCCCGCGTCGAGCGGAATCCGCGTATAAACCTGTGCTTCATCCGCATGATGAACATACGCGCCGTTTTTCAGCTGTACGCGCAACGAGGCCACGTTGCCTAAGTCACATGAAAGATAAACCTCCGCTTCCTCGATGTCCGGCATTAGCCTTTCAATGGCAAGACGCAGCCCTTCGGTTGCAAAGCCCTTTTCGCGATGCATGGGGAGTATCGCATAGCCGACATGACCAGAGCCTACCCGCAGCGCCCCGCTGAGCACAGCGCGCAGCTTATAGAGCCCGACGATCTGCCCGCCTTCCCATAAAAAGCAGAAGGTCTGCGGCACATACCCTATCGGAAGGCCGACGCCCTGTGCAGCACCGAGCATCGACTCGATCCCGTGTTCATAAAAGGCATCCATTTCCATGCCGAAATACGGGTTTTGGAATCCATTTTCCGCTTTGGGTATCTGCTGAAGGGCCTCATACGCCTTGACTACGTCCGCACGGTCCACAGGCCTTAAGCTGAGCATCCGCGTCCCCCCATTTCACAAGTCAGGCGTTCTCTCTATCCATCCGCACCGGCTTAGCCGGGTTGTGTACATCGTACGCGCACAGAGCGACTCCCTCGGGGCCCTCTCGCAGCTCCAGGCGCATGTCGATGAGGGCCTCGGGGATAAACAGGCGCAGCACGAGCGCGCCGCCCTGCATGCCGTATCCGGCGAAGACGCGCGTCACCGGGTTCAAGCGCGCGCAACCCATGTGCAGCGTGCACGGCGTCACGCGGCCATAGAGCCGACCGCGCGCGGCCATAAAGGGCTCCTCGCTCATCGAAGAGTGAATATACAAATATGAGCCCTCTTGCGTGAGCCTGACCGTGTCCTCGTCGAGGCGAATGTCGCGCCCCAGCAGCGACGAGGGCGCCTCTCCGCCCTCGTCGGGCACGGGCTCCAGCATACAGGACAGCCCCTCCAGCGTCCGGCGCAGCCGTGCAGAAGCCTGCGCGTCCACATCCAAGGCCCTATCCTGCATTTTAGACAGCACCTCGTCAAAGTAGACGCTGAGCTCCGCCTGGATGTCGTCCACGAACGCCGTCATCGCGAGCACGGCGTTTTTTTCGCGGTTCATCACGCACAGCTGCCCGTACATGCCGTCGCCGCGGAAGCTTCCGTTTTCGCACATCCAGAATTGATACCCGTACCCGGCCATCCAATCCTTGCCTCCGCCGTGGTTGCTGTTGTCGATCTGCCGGCTCGTCGCCTGGCGCAGGTAATCCCCGGGCAAAAGCCGCTTTCCTTCCCATACGCCGTCCTGAAGGATCAGCACGCCGAACTTGGCGATGACCTCCGGCAGGATGGAGAGCCCATAGCCGCCCGTGCAGATGTCCGCATCCGTACGCATCCAGTGCAGGCCGCGAATGCCCATGGGGTCGAACACCTTTTCCTGTAGGTAGGCTTCCAGGTCCACGCCGTGCTTTTTGAGCGCCGCCGCGCACATGTAGGTCGCCATGGTATTGTAGCGGAAGACCTCGCCGGGCATATCGGTAAAGGGCACGCTGAGGAAGGTGCGTATCAAATCCTCTCCCATGCGCTCCTGCGGCTGACCGGTGGACATGCGCAGCAGGTGGCGCAGCGTAAGGCGCTCAAGTTGCGGCCCCGGCTGCACGCCGGCCGATTCGACCTCCGCCTGAAACAGATCCGCCACGCGCTCGTCGAGCGATAAGATCCCCTCCGACTCCGCCAGGCCCATCGCCGCGCTGGTGAAGGACTTGGAGAGCGAGTACACCGTCTGATACTGCGCCCGGTCAAAGGGGCTGTAGTACCCCTCCGCGTAGACCCTACCGTCCCGCACGAGCAGAAAGCTGTGGATGCGCAGCCCCTTTTGTTCGTATGCGCGCACCATGCCCTCTACCCACTCGGCGCGGACGCCCGCCTCCTCCGGCAAAATGCGCGGAAGCGGCGCGCCGGTGCAGACCTCGTATACAATCGACATCGAATTTTCCATCCTTTCGCAATCGTTGCACACAGCATAGCACATTTTACGGGATGTGTCACCAAATTTTGATAGAAAATCGCCTACCCGCATGGTATAATGGTGCCAAACCTGTACAGGAGGTATTGAAGATGGCTCAGCATCCCCCGATCATGCGGGACAAGCCCGCATTTTTACACGGCGGCGACTATAACCCCGAGCAGTGGCTAAGCGAGAAAGCCACCATCTGGCCGCGCGACATGGAGCTGGCGAAGAAGGCCGGCATCAACACGCTCTCCGTAGGCATCTTTTCTTGGGCAGCGCTGGAGCCGGAGGAGGGGCATTACACGTTCGAATGGCTAGACGAGGTAATGGACATGCTCGCCGCAAACGAAATCAAGGCGGTGCTCGCCACGCCTAGCGGCGCGCGCCCGGCATGGATGGCGCAGAAGTATCCCGAGGTACTGCGCGTGACGGAGGACCGCCGCCGCAATCTCTTCGGTGAGCGGCATAACCACTGCCTTACGTCGCCCGTATACCGGCAAAAGGTACAAAAGATGAACACACTGCTCGCCGAGCGCTACAAGGGCCATCCGGCGCTGGGCATGTGGCACGTATCCAACGAATACGGCGGCGAGTGCCATTGCCCGCTGTGCCAGCAAGAATTCCGCGATTGGTTGCGCGCCCGCTACGGCACGATCGACGCGCTCAACGACGCCTGGTGGAACGCGTTCTGGTCGCACCGCTATTCCTCCTTCGATCAGGTCGAAAGCCCGTCTTCCCTGGGCGAACACAACGGCCATGGTTTAAACCTCGCATGGCATCGTTTTACGACGGAGCAATTCTGCGATTTTTACCGTTGGGAGGTAGAGCCGCTCCGGCGCATCACCCCGGACGTTCCCTGTACGACCAATTTGATGAGCACCTACCCCGTCATCAACTATTTTGAGCTGGGCCGGCTGCTCGACCGCTCCAGTTGGGACAACTATCCGCAATGGACGAACGACATGCGCGACGCGGACGTGGCCGCCCATGCGGCCTTCTGCCACGATCTGATGCGCGGCGTATGCGGCGGCAAGCCC